>DASQIQ010000145.1:0-25374 GCA_035631495.1 Micropepsaceae bacterium | reverse complement strand
CACTACGGCTTTCGCCGCCCCGCCATAGCGCCACTGGCGCGAAAGCGGGTTTGTGGTCTGGACTATCCCTTCACCTTAGCGTCCGCCTTAGGTGCTGCCCGTCTAGTCTCTACGCCTTCCCCGAGACAATTGTTTCCAGGGGCTTGGCTCGGGATTGCCATATGAAAGGTTTCCCCGAATTTGAGCAGTTCTGCATCGGCGGTTTCCCGCCGAGCACTCAACCGGTTAAGTCCGTTGCGTCTACCATTCCGCCACGCCCGCATGCGGTTTCACCTATAAACGAGACGCCTTAGAGTTTTAAGGGTATTGCGTGCGGCGGTCGTCAACAGAGGCGGTTACATTCTTGATAACCGCGGATGAGTGACGAAGCTTTCGCTCCGTGCTAGGCGTTTGGCCCCATGATCGTGGTGCTCGTGCTCATCTTCAGCCTGGTCGCGCTTGGCGCGGCGGCCTTTGTCGTGCTGCCCTTCTTGCGAGCAGCCTCCGAGGCCGGCGAGACCAAGAGCCGCCGGCCTTGGATGGCGGCGGGCGCGGGGGTTGTCACCATGGCGCTCGGCCTTGGCACCTATGCCGTACTGGGGCAGCCGGCCATTGCCCTCTCCACACTGACCGGCCCATCGCAGACCGACTATCCCGCCCTGATCACCATGCTGGCGCGCCGCATGCCCGACCGCCCCGGCGACATCGAAGGCTGGACGCTCTTGGGGCGGGGCTACCTCTCGCTCGGCAACGCCGCCCAGGCTGAGAAAGCGCTCTCCCACGCCGTCGCGATCGCCAAGGAGACACAGGGAGCCGCACCGCCCCAACTGCTGTCGAGTTACGGCGAGGCAATGGCCGAAGCGGCAGGTGGGGTCACCAAGGAGGCCGAAGCCGTCTTCCGCCAGGTCCTGGAGGAAGACCCCAAAGACCTGGTGGGACGCTATTATATGGGCTTGGCGCTCTCCGAGCGGGGGCAGAAGGACGCCGCCCTCCAGCTCTGGGTAGGGCTTCTCGCCGACGCGCCCCCCGATACGCCCTGGCGCGGTGCGCTCCTAGACCAGGTGGCGGCGCTGAAGGCTCAGAGCGGCGGTGCCGCTCCCAATCCGATGGCCATGGTCCAGCAATTGGCCCAGCGGTTGGAGACGAACCCCCACGACCTCGACGGCTGGCTGAGGCTGATCCGGGCCTATTCCGTTCTGGGCGATAAGCCCAAGGCGGTGGCCGCCCTGACGCGGGCCAGAGACGTCTTCGCCACGGAGGCGCCCGCCCAGGCCGCCCTGGCCAAAGCCGCCCAGGAAAACGCCCTAAACTAAAACGGCGGCCAAAGGCCGCCGTTTACAAAAACCCAAGCGACAGAAATCAGCTGCCGGCGACGCGCCCCTGCCATACCGGCCAGCACGACGTCTTCCCGGCGCCCTTGGCGGCCTGGTAGAGCTTCATCTGCGCCTCTTCGGCGTTCATGCCTTCAGCGGTCGCGACGTAATCGCTTGTTCCCGAACACCAAACATAGAATTGGTGGGTACCTTTGGCGAAGAAATCGACCTGCCGATCCGAGGCGAAATTGCCGGCCGCAGCAACCCCTGCCGCGGCAAAAAGAACTCCCCCTAGAGCCGCGGCCAAGACGCGTCTTACGATCATCGCTCCTGCTCCTCAGTTCCGGTTGAACGGTCCAACAATGGTTAAGCTGACATAGGCGCCGCTACGCGGCAACCCTTAATCTGTTCCGCTGTGACGAAATTATCTCATTCAAATGGTGGGGCAAATTGAATGAAGTTCGGGTAAAGCAGCACGCGGTCCTCTTGAACTCCAAGTTACCGGGAATCTCCAGTTTTTTCGGGCGTGATGCCCAGAGACAATGCGAGTTGCACGATTTCCCCCCCAGTCTTTTCCACTTCCGAGCCATCCCTTCCTCTGATCACAAGTGTGGTACCGGCAGGGCCACCGGCGTCCGCAAAGAATGGATAGCTTCCAATACTGACGGACGGGTGCGACTTTTGTATGGCGGCGAGGTCTTCCGCGATCCGCCCCTCGACCAGCCGGACCGTGATGCTGCGCATGATCACTGCCACGCCTTGGGTCAGCCTTGGCGCGACGTCCTCGAGCATCGCGGCCATGATCTTGGGCACACCGGCGAGGACGAAGACATTGCCGATCTGAAAGCCGGGCGCGACCGATACGGGATTTCTGATCAGGCTGGCCCCCTCCGGCACCCGCGCCATGCGCTGCCTCCGCTCGTTGAAATCGCCCGGTTTGTAGCGCGCGGCCAGGAGCGCCATGGCCTCGGGGTGGGGCTTCACCGCAAGGCCGAAGGCGGCCCCGATGGAATCAGCCGTGATATCGTCGTGGGTCGGACCGATGCCCCCGGTGGTGAAAACATAGCTATAGCGCGCGCGGAGCGCGTTAACCGCGGCCACGATCTCCGCTTCGACATCGCGCACGAAGCGCGCCTCGGCAAGGTCGATGCCCAAGGGCGCCAGGAACTTGGCGATCGTCGCGACATTCACGTCTTGGGTGCGCCCCGATAGGATCTCGTCGCCAATAACCAGCACCGCGGCGGTGATCAAATGAGCCTCATTCATCGCTTTATCCTAAAGAGTTGATCCTTCAAGCTGGTGCCACGGGATGGGCAAGTGTAAAACGAACCCCAATCTATTCGTGGTAATAAATCCAGAAGCCCTTGGTCCTAACCAACCCGGGGTGCGAGAAACGAACCAAAATGCCCGAAGCCAGCTCCGATCTCACCACCGATATGGTCCTCGACCGCGATGCCATCGAAGTGGCGCGGCGTTCCGCCTTCGCGGTGGCGACCCACCGGCCCGAGGACTTCGAGGGCATGCGCCGCGCCGGCCGTCTCGCGGCGGAAGTGCTGGACCTGCTGGTCCCCGAAGTGACGCCGGGGGTGACCACGGCGGCGCTCGACAGGCTGGCGTTCGACTACACCCTCGATCACGGCGCGCTGCCCGCGTGCCTGGGCTATCGCGGCTACCGCCATACGCTCTGCACCTCGATCAATCATGTGGTCTGTCACGGTATCCCCAGCGACCGTCCGCTCAAGGATGGCGACATCGTCAATATCGATGTGACCGTCATCCTCGACGGCTGGCATGGCGATACCAGCCGCATGTATTACGTCGGCGAGGTGAAGCGCAAAGCCCAGCGCCTGGTCGAGATCACCTATGAATCCATGATGCGCGGCATCGCGGCGGTGAAGCCGGGAGCCACAACCGGCGATATCGGCTATGCCATCCAATCCTTCGCGGAGGAACAGGAACGCTGTGCCGTGGTGCGCGATTTCTGCGGCCATGGGCTGGGGCGCATCTTCCACGCGCTCCCCAACATCGTGCATTACGGCCGGCCCGGCCAAGGCGTGGTCTTGAAGCCGGGCATGTTCTTCACCGTCGAGCCGATGATCAATCTCGGGGGCTATGCGGTCAAAGTGTTGAGCGATGGCTGGACGGCGGTCACGCGCGACCGCTCGATGTCGGCGCAGTTCGAGCACAGCATCGGCGTGACGGAGAATGGCTTCGAAATCTTCACGCTCTCCCCCAAAGGATGGCACGCGCCGCCCTATCTCTGACGGCGCCGCGTCTGACGCGGTCCGGGGGGACAGCGACGTTCCACATTATCACGGCCATCGTCAGAGGCTGCGGCAGCGCTTTGCCGCCGGCGGCGCCGACGCGCTTCCCGATTATGAGCTGCTCGAACTGCTGCTCTTCATGGCGATTCCCCAGCGCGACACCAAGCCTTTGGCGAAGACGCTGATCGACACCTTCGGAAGCTTTGCCGATGTCATCGCGGCGCCCGCCGAACGGTTGATGGAAGTGGATGGTGTCAAGGAAGGAACAGTCGCCGCGTTGAAGATCGTGGAGGCCGCAGCCCTGCGTCTGGCCAAAGCCAAAATCATCGGCAGGCCCGCTCTTTCCTCATGGGAGGCTCTGCTCGATTATTGCGCCGCATCGATGAGCCGCGCGCAGACCGAGGAATTCCACGTCCTATTCCTCGACCGCAAGAATGTGCTGCTTGCCGAGGAAAGGCATCAGCGTGGAACGGTGGATCACACGCCAGTCTATCCGCGCGAAGTGGTCAAGCGCGCATTGGAGCTGGGCGCATCGGCGCTGATCCTCGTGCACAATCATCCGAGCGGCGATCCAACGCCGAGCCGCGCCGATATCGCCATGACGCGCGAGATCCAGGCTGCGGCCAAGACGCTCAAGATCGAGCTGCACGATCATCTGGTGATCGGCCGCGGCAAGCACGCCAGCTTCAAGGCGCTGGGCCTGCTGTAAGTTCAACGCGAAGAACAGCGTCGACCTTGGGCGCAAATGCTCGACGACTTCCGGACCGGGTGATCGCGGCTTCGCATAAGAGACCAGACATCGGGGCTTTCGCGCGGCCCTCTTGGGGTCTAGAACAAAAGGAAATCGGAGGCACCGATGTTGAAGCTCGATAACAACGCGCTCCTCCGCGACGCCGCCTATATCGACGGCGAATGGCGCGGCGCAGGATCGGGCGCGCGCTTCGCGGTGAAGAATCCCGCCACCGCCGAGGTGATCGCCGAAGTCGCCGATCTCGACGAAACCGATGTGAGGGCCTCAATCGAGGCTGCCAACCGCGCCTGGGGGCCTTGGCGCGCCAAGACCGCCAAGGAACGCGCCGTCCTGATGCGCAAATGGTTCGAGCTGATGATGGCGGCGCAGGAGGATCTCGCGCAACTCATGACGGCCGAACAGGGCAAGCCCCTGGCCGAGAGCCGCGGCGAGGTCGCCTATGGCGCGTCCTTCATCGAATGGTTCGCCGAAGAGGGCAAGCGCATCTATGGTGATGTCATTCCCACCAACGCAGCGGGCCGCCGTATCGTTGTGATGAAAGAGCCCGTCGGCGTGGTGGCCGCGATCACGCCGTGGAATTTTCCCAATGCCATGATCACCCGCAAGGTGGGGCCGGCGCTTGCCGCGGGCTGCCCTGTCGTGATCAAGCCGGCGCAGCTGACGCCGCTGTCCGCGCTTGCGCTCGCCGAACTCGCCCATCGAGCCGGTATTCCCAAGGGCGTGTTCAATGTCGTGCCCTCGACGAGATCCTCGCGCGTCGGAAAAGAGCTGACCGAGAATCCGCTGGTGCGCAAATTCTCCTTCACCGGTTCGACGGAAGTCGGCAAGCAGTTGATGCGCCAATGCGCCTCCACGGTGAAGAAGATCTCGTTGGAGCTTGGCGGCAATGCGCCCTTCATCGTGTTCGACGATGCCGATCTTGACGCCGCCGTGAAGGGGGCAATGGCGTCGAAGTTCCGCAACATGGGGCAGACTTGCGTCTGCGCCAACCGCTTCCTGGTGCAAGATGGTGTCTATGAGGCGTTCGCGGAAAAGCTTGCCAAGGCGGTCTCCGCGCTGAAGGTCGGCAACGGCATGATGCCAGGCATCGAACAGGGTCCGCTGATCAACATGGCGGCGGTCGAAAAGGTCGAGGAGCTGATAGGGGACGCGACCAGCAAGGGCGCAACCGTCGCCCTGGGCGGCAAACGTCATGCGCTGGGTGGTACCTTTTTCGAACCCACCATCATGCGCGATGTCACGACCGCCATGGCGGTCGCACGCGAGGAAATCTTCGGCCCCGTCGTCACTCTGTTCCGGTTCAAAGAAGACGCGGAAGCCATCCGCATGGCCAACGACACCGAATATGGTCTCGCCGCCTATTTCTATGCGCGCGATGTGGGCCGCATCTTCCGAATCATGGAAGGCCTCGAATACGGCATCATCGGCGTCAATGAGGGCATCATCTCGACCGAAGTGGCGCCGTTCGGCGGCATGAAGCAATCCGGCATAGGCCGCGAGGGATCCAAATACGGCATCGAAGGCTTCCTCGAAATCAAATATGCGGCAATCGGTGGCCTCTCCACATGATGAGGACCGGTCCAAAATGAGAGCGATATGATTCCCCGCTACGCACGCGAGACGATGACGGCGATCTGGTCGCCCGAAACCAAATACCGCATCTGGTTCGAGATCGAAGCCCATGCCGCCGATGCGATGGCGGAGCTCGGCGTCATTCCCAAAGAAGCGGCACGTGTGATCTGGGAGAAAGGCCGCGGCGCCAAATTCGATCCCGAGCGCATCGATGCGATCGAGCGCGAAGTGAAGCATGATGTGATCGCCTTTCTCACGCATCTGGCGGAATTCGTCGGCCCCGAAGCGCGCTTCGTGCATCAGGGTATGACCTCGTCCGATGTGCTGGATACGACGCTGGCGGTGCAGCTTTCGCGCGCGAGCGATATTCTGATCGCCGATATCGATGCGCTTCTGGCGGCGCTGAAGCGCCGCGCCTTCGAATACAAATTGACGCCCACGATCGGACGCAGCCACGGCATTCATGCCGAGCCGACCACCTTTGGCGTCAAGC
This sequence comes from Micropepsaceae bacterium, assembly GCA_035631495.1. GTDB lineage: Bacteria > Pseudomonadota > Alphaproteobacteria > Micropepsales > Micropepsaceae > CAIYRG01. The sequence continues at coordinate 19,002 of DASQIQ010000145.1, read as the reverse complement.
TTGCGGGTTTCTATGCGGAATTCTCGCGCGCGCGGGCCCGCATGGCCGCGGCGAGGAGCGAGATCGCCACAGCCGCGATTTCCGGCGCCGTTGGCACCTTTGCCAATGTCAGCCCTGCGGTCGAAGCCCATGTCGCGCGGAAATTGGGGCTCGCCATCGAACCGGTCTCGACGCAGGTGATTCCGCGCGACCGCCACGCGATGTTCTTCGCGACGCTTGGCGTGGTGGCGAGTTCGCTCGAGCGGCTGGCCACGGAAATCCGCCATTTGCAGCGCACGGAAATTGGCGAGGCCGAGGAATATTTCTCGCCAACGCAGAAGGGCTCATCGGCGATGCCCCACAAGCGCAATCCGGTGCTGTCGGAGAATCTGGCTGGGCTCTCGCGCATGGTGCGGGCCTATGTCACCCCCGCTCTCGAAAACGTCGCCCTCTGGCATGAGCGCGACATCTCGCACTCTTCGGTAGAGCGTTATATCGCGCCCGATGCCACCATCACCCTGGACTTCGCGCTGGCGCGGGCCGCCAATCTCGTGGAGCGGCTGGTGGTCTATCCGGAACGCATGCAGGCCAATCTCGACCGCACCGGCGGCATCGTCCATAGCGGACGCGTGCTTCTGGCGCTCACCCAGAAGGGCATGGCGCGCGAAGACGCCTATCGGCTGGTCCAGGAAAACGCCATGCGGAGTTGGCGGGGCGAGGGGCAGCTGATCGATCTTTTGAAGGCGAATCCGAAGGTTAACAAACTTTTGACGGCCGGCGAGCTCGAAGAGCTTTTCGACCTGGACTACCATCTGAAAGAGGTGGACCGGATTTTCGCGCGCGTCTTCGAAACCGCATCTTGACCACAGTCCCCGGGGCCGCTGGCAATCATGCGCGTCCCGCGCTAGATTCCGGTCCGGGACCGATCTTCGGCTCGGGACATGAGTTTAAACCGTCACGAAAAGCGACAGCTCGCCCGCGAACGTCCTTGCGTCGCGGTTGTGCGGGCGCCTTCCGTGGCGCGGGTGGTGATGGGACTCCTCGCCCTTCTCGCGATCGCGCTGCAGAGTTTCGTCGTCCAGACCCACATTCATATGGGCCAGGGCTCCAGCGGCATCCAGACGATATCCATCATCACCGCCGCCAAGCATATCGGCGCGTTCTCAGCGCCGGCCGCAGCCCCCAATGATGCAACGCCGCGCGACAAATATCCGATCACCGAAGACCCATCGAACTGCCCGCTCTGCCAGGAGATCGCCCATTCCGGGCAATTCCTTCATAGCGCCGCCGCGCTCGCCGCCATCCCCGCGTCGGTTTCCGTCCACTTCATCATCTTCAGCGAGGCGCTGCCCTCGTTCTTCGCGGTTTCGCATAGCTGGCACAGCCGCGCCCCTCCATCCCGCTCCACAGGTTCTTGAAGCGTTGAAATGAGAGGAGCGGCATCGCCGCATCCGATCAGCTTCAACGATGAACGCGCGATCCGCCGCATTACGGCGCAATTCGCCACTTCTCGAACATCTCATTCTTGGAGCGTTGACCATGTTCCGTGCCACCGATTCCGCCAAGATTCCCATCGCCGCAGCCCTGTTGCTGACTGCCGGCTGCACGGTGGGTCCCGACTTTTTGAGACCCCCGGCTCCCGATGTCAGCGACTATACCGTTAGTCCTCTCTCGACCACCGTCAACAGCACGAACGTCGTCGGTGGTGAAGCCCAGCGCTTTACCAAAGGAAGCGACATTTCCGCAGACTGGTGGTCCTTGTTTCACTCCAAGCCTCTCAGCGATCTGATTGAGGAGTCGCTCACAAACAATCACGATCTCAAGGCGGCGCAAGCGGCCTTGTCGGTGGCGAGGGAAAATGTCCTGGCTCAACGGGGCGTTCTTTATCCCAATGTCACGGGAAGCTTTTCGGCCTCCCGCCGGCAGGACCCATCTGGGTCACTGGCGCCTGTGCCCAGCACGAACGTCTTTCTATATAATCTCTTCACCCCGCAGGTCAGCGTATCGTATGTGCCCGATGTTTTCGGCCTGAACCGCCGCACCGCGGAGTCATTGCAGGCGCAACAACAAGCCGTTCGTTACCAAATGGTCGCGACGTACACCACGCTGACCGCCAATGTGGTGGTCACGGCGATCCAGGAGGGCGCGGTGCAGATGCAGATCGACGAGACCCGCCAACTCATCGACATCAGCTCCAACATCGTTCAAATCGTCCAGTATCAATTCGACAGGGGTTATGCCAGCGGGGTCGATCTTGCCGCGCAGAAATCGCAGCTCGCGCAAATCACCGCCACGCTGCCGCCGCTTCTCAAGCAATCGGCCCAGCTACGCGACCTTCTGGCGGTTCTCGCTGGCCGCTATCCGAGCCGCGCTCCGGCTGACAAATTCGAGCTTACGAGTCTGCAATTGCCGGAAGAGCTGCCCGTGAGCCTTCCTTCGGAACTCGTGGCGCAGCGTCCGGATGTGCTCCAGGCCGAGGAAAACATGCACGCCGCCAGCGCCCAGATTGGAATCGCCGCAGCGAACCGGTTGCCGAATATTCAATTGACCGCAAATGCCGGCAGCACGGCGCTGGCCATCGATCAGGTGTTCACGTCGGGCACGGGCTTTTGGGCTTTGGGCGCGGCGGTGACGGCGCCTATCTTCGACGGCGGTACGCTGCTGCACCAGGAGCGCGCCGCGAAAGACGCCTACGTTCAAACGGCTGAACAATATCGCAGCACGGTCCTGACCGCCTTTCGGAATGTCGCAGACACATTGACGGCGCTTGAACAAGACGCCGAGGCCTTAAAGACGGCCGCAACCGCCGCCGATGCCGCCAAGACAACCCTGGATTTGGTGGGGCGACAAGTGCAGGACGGCTACGCTGGCTATCTCGCTTTGTTGAACGCCCAACAAACCTATCAGCAGGCGCGCATCAACCTCGTGCAGGCCCAGGCCAATCGTTACACCGATACGGCGGCGTTGTTTCAGGCGCTCGGCGGCGGCTGGTGGCATCGCGCCGATTTGGTTGAGGTCAAAAATGAAAAGTAACTCGCTCGGCGGAATGCCGCCGCCTCAGAAGCGCCAGGGCATGGGTCCGAGCGCGTTTGCATTTCTGGTGATGACGATCGCGATCACATCGTTTGCCGGCTGTTCGCCGGAAGCTGCAGAGGCACCACAAGCCGCATCATCCACGACGGCGAGCAATGTGACGCTGACCGATGCCCAACGCCAACGCATCAACCTTTACACGGTCGCACCATCGAAGTTCCGCAAGACGATCGAGACCACCGGAGTCGTGGATTTCGACAACGAACAGGCCACCAGCGTGCTGGCAGCCTTCTCCGGTCCGGTATCGCGGTTGCTCGTCGCCCCGGGCGACCGCGTTAAGAAAGGGGATCCCTTGGCGTTGGTTGAGTCCGCCGACTTCGCAACGGCCATCAGCGCCTATCGCAAGGCAATCGCCACCGCCCAGACAACCCGCCGGCTTGCTGACCTGGATAAGGATATTCTCGAACACCAAGGCATTCCTCGGCGCGAGGCGGAGCAGGCGGAGACCGACGCCGCCAACGCCGAGTCTGACCGCGACGCCGCGCTACAAGCTCTCGTCTCGCTGGACGTGGATCCCCAGGCCATCACGGACATTCAACAAGGCCGGCCGATTTCGCGCGCTCAGGGTGTCATTCGCTCGCCAATCGCGGGAACGGTGGTGGAAAGGCTCATCACTCCCGGACAACTTCTTCAGGCCGGCACCACGCCGTGCTTTACCGTGGCCGACCTCTCCCGCGTCTGGGTCATGGCGCAGATTTTTGGCTCGGACACTTCGTCGGTCAGCCTCGGCGCCCAGGCCGACATCGTGACGGGAATCGGTTCGACAAATTTTTCCGGAACCGTCGGCAACATCGCGGCCCTCGTGGACCCCAATACAAGATCGGTGGCGGTGCGCGTCGTCGTCGCCAATCCGGGAGAAGTTCTCAAGAAGCAGATGTACGTCCGCGTCCTGATTCACGCCCGCCAGGACAGTGATGGATTGCTGGTCCCGGTTTCTGCGATTTTGCGCGACGACGAGAACTTGCCGTTTGTTTATGCCGCCCAGGCGGACGGCAGCTATGCACGGCAGCACGTGACGCTCGGTCATCGCACCGGGGATCAGTACGACATCGTCCAAGGCCTCAAGGCCGGGGACCGGATCGTGACCGAAGGCGGGATCTTCGTTCAATTCATGCAAAACCAATGAGCGAACATCCCCCCGCAACAGGTTCGCCGCCGCGAACGCCTTCGATCATGAACCGGATCGTGGCCTCTTCGTTGGGCCAGCGCTTTCTCGTCATCCTGATGACACTGATTCTGATCGGCTTGGGAACGCGGGCGCTTCAGCGCCTGCCTGTCGATGCTTATCCCGACCTTTCGCCGCCGATAGCCGAGATCATCACCCAATGGCCGGGGCACGCCGCAGAGGAAATCGAAAGGCTGATCACGGTGCCCACTGAAAGGGGGATGAGCGGTATTCCGCAGATGACCACCATCCGCTCGATCTCGCTTTACGGCTTGTCCGAAGTGAAGCTCACTTTTCAGGACGGCACGGACAATTATTTCGGGCGCCAACAGGTTTTCAACCGGATCCCCGACATCAGCCTGCCAAGCGGCGTGACGCCCTCGGTGTCCCCGCTCTTCTCCCCATCGGGTCTCATCTATCGTTACGTGCTGCAAAGCCCCGATCGGTCGGCAACGGAGCTTAAAACCTTCGAAGATTGGATTGTCGAGCCCCAATACAGATCCGTTCCGGGCGTCGCTGATGATTCCGGATTTGGCGGTGGCACCATGCAATATCAGGTGCTGCTCGATCCGGCGAAGATTGCCGCCGTAGGCTTGTCGGTGCTCCAGGTGGAGAGCGCCCTTTCGGCCAACAACGGCAACGCCGGCGGCGGGTTCTATTCGCAGGGCGGCCAGTTCTACTACGTACGCGGCTTGGGGCGCCTGAACACTTTGGAGGACATCGGCAACGTCGTGCTGACCGTGCACAACGGCACCCCGGTGTTGGTAAAGGATGTCGCCCGCGTAGAAACCGGCATTGCACCGCGCCTTGGCGAATTCGGCTACGGGAAACAGGATGACGCAGTGGAGGGCGTGATCCTGTTGCGCACGGGTGAAAAGGCCCAGGACGTCCTGAAAGCAGTTGAGGCGAAAACCAAAGAGCTAAACGACGAAATCCTTCCTAAGGACGTCAAGATTGTTCCGTTCTACGACCGAACCGATCTGATCGCGCTGACGACACAGGTCGTGGGACAGAACCTGTTGCGCGGCATGCTGCTGGTCGTCGTGGTCCTTATATTCTTTCTCTACGATATTCGCGCGGGATTGATCGTCGCCATCACAGTCCCACTCTCACTCTTGTTCGCGTTTGTCTGCCTCGATCTGCAGCATGCCTCGGCAAACCTGCTCTCCATCGGCGCGGTGGATTTCGGCATCCTCGTGGACGGCGCAGTGTTCATGGTGGAAAATATTTTTCGCCAGATCGCCCGGCGAAAAGGAACTCCGCTCAACGTCGTGCAAATCGTCAAAGACGCGGCGGCCGAGGTGGACCGCCCGCTTGTCTACGCCGTCGCCGTCATCGTGGTGGGTTTCTTGCCGATCTATGTCTTGTCCGGGCCTTCCGGAACGCTGTTCAAACCGATGGCGGACACGATGGTCTTCGCCCTGATCGGTTCCTTGATCGTCACGCTCACTCTGCTGCCGGTCCTGTGTGCGTTGTTCATGCGCAAGGGCGTGCGCGAGCGCCGGAACGTTGCTTTTGAAGGCATCAAATCGGTTTACATCAGGGGCCTCGATTTCTGCCTTGCCTATCCTTGGGGGACGACAATTGCCTCCGCAATTCTGCTCTTGGGTTCATTGCTGCTCATTCCGCGTATCGGCGCGGAGTTCATGCCGCACTTGGATGAAGGCGCGCTGTGGGTGCGCGCAACCATGCCTTCCACCATTTCGTTCGACGAATCGGCGAAGGTCACGCCCGAGATTCGGCAGATCCTGCAATCCTTTCCCGAAGTCACCACGGTTAGCTCAGAGCTCGGCCGGCCCGACGACGGCACCGATCCGACCGGCTTTTTCAACGTGGAGTTTTACGTCGGGCTCAAACCTTATTCGCAATGGACCGGGTCTTATCGCGTCAAAGCCGGGCTGATCGAAGCCATAAACCAGAAGCTCCAGGCCTTTCCCGGAATCATCTTCAATTACACCCAGCCCGCGGAGGATGCGGTGGATGAGGCGGAGACGGGTCTGAAAAGCGCCCTGGCCGTCAAGGTCTTCGGCTCCGATCTCCAAACGCTCGAGCAAAAGGGAAAGGCCATCAAGCAGGTGTTGGAGAAGGTGCGCGGAATACGCGATGTCACGCTCGTGCAGGAGCTCGGGCAACCAAGCCTGACCATCGATATCGACCGCGCCAAGATTGCCCGTTACGGATTGAACGTTGCCGACATCAACGGCCTGATCCAGACGGCCATAGGCGGAGATGTGGCTACGTCTGTCGTGCAGGGCGAAAAAGAGTTCGATCTCGTCGTTCGCCTGGATCAGCAATACCGGGATAATCCCGAGGAAATCGAAAATATTCCGGTTCCGACGTCGGGGGGACAACAAATTCCGCTCAAGGAGTTCGCTGCCATCGGGGTGACGAATGGCGCCTCGTTCATCTACCGCGAGAACAACTCGCGCTACATCGGCGTCCAGTTCTCGGTGGAAGGACGCGATCTGGCCGCCGCGGTTGACGATGCCATTCAGCAAGTCACCGGAAAGGTTGCCATGCCGCGCGGCTATCGTTTGGATTGGGGTGGAGAATATACAGAATATACGGCTTCAAGCCGGCAGCTGAGCATCATCCTGCCGCTGACGATGTTCCTGATTTTCCTCCTGCTTTTCCTGCTCTACAGCAATTTTAAATTCCCCTTCATCACCGTTATCGGCGTGCTGCTGTCGGCACCGGTGGGCGGCCTCGCGGCACTCTGGATCACGGGCACGCCATTTTCGGTTTCTTCCGGCGTGGGCTTCCTGGCTTTGTTTGGCGTCTCGGTGCTGACGGCCGTCGTCTATATCTCCTGCGTCAACGAACTTCGCCGCGACGGCGTCCCGCTCGCGCAGGCCATTCGTGAAGGCGCGATCCTGCGGCTGCGGCCGATCATGATAACCGCGCTGGTAGCAGCGTTGGGGTTGTTGCCGGCCGCGCTGGCCACGGGCGTTGGCACAGATTCCCAAAAGCCGTTTGCCCTGGTCATTGTCGCCGGCCTGATCACGCGGCTTGTGATCAGTGTCTTCCTCATGCCGGCGCTCTATGTCCTCGTGGCGCGTCCGGACGATCGGCTAGAGGTGTGACCCCGTTTCCGGAAGGCTGGGCGCTCTCTTGCGAGCGCCAACTATGGTTAAAATTTTGTAATAATCGTTGCAAGTGACTCTTAAAACGAGTTGCAGTCCCCTGCTCGTGCTACGCGCCAAATCAATAAAACCGGGGGATTGCGATGGCTTATGGGGGGGTGCGCTTTACGGCGCAGTGGTACTGGCTTGCGGTTCTCTTTGCCTTTATCGGCCTATGGCCGGCGACGGCGCGGGCGCAGACGGATGAAATCCAAGTCTATACCGGCGAGCTGGCGCCCGTCGGCATATTCAATCTGACCTGGCACAACAATTACACGCCGAGCGGGATCAAGACGCCCTCCTTCCCGGGATCGCTTATCTCCGACCGTTCGCTCAACGGCACCACCGAATGGGCACTGGGCGTCACCGATTGGTTCGAAGCGGGACTTTATTTGCCGCTCTACAGCATCGACAAGGACCGTGGCGGCACGTTGAACGGTTGGAAGTTGCGCACCCTCTTCGCCGTCCCCGATGCCGCCAAACGAACTTTCGTTTATGGCGTCAATTTCGAGTTCAGCTTCAATTCCAAACATTGGGACCCGACACATTTCACGTCCGAGATCCGGCCTATCGTGGGCTGGCACCTCGGCCAGTGGGACCTGTTCATCAACCCAATTCTCGATACGGCCTATGATGGCGTCAAGAATCTGGATTTCGCGCCGTCACTGCGCCTGGCGTATAATTTTTCCGACAAATGGGCCGTGGCCGCCGAACATTATGCGGATTTCGGACCTATCAAGAAATTTCTGCCGGGAAGCGAGCAATCGCATCAACTCTTCGCGGTCATGGATTATTCGGGCGAACCCTTCGATGTCGAGGCCGGGGTGGGCTTCGGCCTGACCAACGCGTCGGACCATCTCACGCTCAAATTGATTCTGTCGCGCGATCTCAATTGAGTAGAAAGAGATCTGAGATTGTTTTTTTAGCGTGCCGTGTGTCGGGGAATCGTGGGAGGACGCGTAGGAAATGAGAGCGGCGGGACAAAGTTACGGCTTCTGGCACAGAAGCTTTCATTGGATCATCTTCGCCCTGATTGCGGCGCAATATGTTGTCGGCTCGGTGATGCCGCATATCGGACGCGATACCAAGGACGAAACGTGGGTCGCGTGGCATTTCGCCATCGGCTCGGCGATCCTGTTCTTTTTGGTACTTCGTTTCGCGTTGCGGCTGGCGCGGCCTGTTCCCTTGGCCGAGATGCCGACATGGCAGACGCACCTCGCGAGCTTCACCCATGGCGGGCTTTATCTGCTCATCTTCGTGATGACGATTCTGGGCTGGGCCGCCACAGGATATCGCGGTTGGGACGTCTATCTGTTCGGCATCATCCCCCTGCCGGCGTTAGCGGCAAAGGGGACGGACTGGGCCCATACCGCGGGCGACATCCACGATTATCTGGTCTATGTGCTGCTCGCGTTCATCGTGCTGCACGTGGCGGGCGCGCTCTATCATTACTACTTCCTGCGGGACCGCATCCTGCAGCGGATGCTCCCGGGAGTTTAGCGTCCTCATCGCACGCGCGTTATTTTGCGATCTCCGATTCAATCTGGCGCTTGGCCACTTGCAGCAGCTCTTCCATCTTGCGCCGGACGAGATGATCGGAAATCGCGACGCCGCGCCCGGCGAAGTCGCGCTGGACTTTCTCGAAGACGTCTTCATCCCCTGGCCGCTCGAAATCCGACGCGATAACCTCCTTGGCGTAGGCGTCGGCGGCCGGACCGATGATTCCCATTTCGGCGGCCGCCCAAAGACCTAACAGCTTGTTGCGCCTTGCATAGGTCTTGAAGCGCAGTTCCTCGTCATGGGCCCACTTCGCCTCGAAGCTCTTCTCGCGTTTCTCGAACGGTCCTGACATGATACAACCCTCTGATTATTCTAGGTTATTTTCCAAGGCGGCGCACCTTTGAGGCGACAATAGCCAAAGACCGCCGGAAGCGCGATATCCTAAGTAATGCTGAGAGCCCGCGACCTCGCGCACGTTGCCCCAGGGGCCGCGCCTCGCTAAGTTCGCAAATGACGGGGCTGTCGTCTTTTTCGCGGATAGCCCCGTTGCCATTTCGACCCGGCGCGCATCCCGGGGCCCGGCCTGAAGCCCGCAAAGGGCGATGCCGTCGAGGGCCGCGAACGCGAAAGGTAGCGATTTTCCATGAAACGGCGCAGAACGATTTACGAGGGCAAGGCCAAGATCCTCTATGAGGGACCCGAGCCAGGCACGCTGATCCAATATTTTAAGGACGACACCACCGCCTTCGACGCCAAGAAACGCGCCGTGCTGGAAGGCAAGGGGGTGCTCAACAACCGCATTTCCGAATATCTGATGACGCAGCTGAATGCGATCGGCGTGCCGACGCATTTCGTGCGCCGTCTGAACATGCGCGAGCAATTGATCAAGGAGGTGGAGATCATCCCTTTGGAAGTGGTGGTGCGCAACGTGGCGGCGGGATCGCTGTCGACGCGCCTCGGTATCACCGAGGGCCAGGCGCTGCCGCGCTCCATCATCGAGTATTATTACAAGAACGATCAGCTCCACGATCCCTGGGTATCGGAGGAGCATATCACCGCCTTTGGTTGGGCGAGCCCGCAGGACCTCGACGACATCGTCAACCTCACCATTCGCATCAATGATTTCCTCTCCGGCCTGTTCCTCGGCGTGGGCATCAAGCTGGTCGATTTCAAGATCGAGTTCGGCCGGCTGTGGGAAAACGATTTCATGCGCATCGTTCTGGCGGACGAGATCAGTCCCGATTCCTGCCGGCTATGGGATACGCAGACGAACGAGAAGATGGACAAGGACCGCTTCCGCCGCGATCTTGGCGGAGTGACGGAAGCCTATTCGGAAGTGGCGCGGCGGCTTGGCATCATGCCCGAATCCACCCAGGGCGGCGGCGGCCCCGTGTTGGTGAAGTGACCTGCGCCTTCGCGCAGGTCATCCCCGCGCCGGCGGGGATTTAGGAATAAAGAGAGAGAATGAAAGCGCGCGTATTCGTGACATTGAAGAACGGCGTGCTCGATCCGCAGGGCAAGGCGATCGGGCATGCGCTTAACAATCTGGGTTTCGAAGCCGTCGGCGAGGTGCGCCAGGGCAAGCTGATCGACATCGAGCTTGCCGACAAAGACGAGTCGCGCGCCCGCGCCAGCCTGAAGGAGATGTGCGAAAAACTCCTCGCCAACACGGTGATCGAAAAATACGAGATTGAGATAATGCATTCCTAGGAGGAGATCATGATCCGCGCCCTTGCTGCGATGGTGGCCGTTCTCGCCGCATTGAGCGGTCTTCCGGTTCGTGCGGCTGATCCCGTGGACGCGCCGGATTCCCATCTTGCCTCGGCACTGGACTTTCTGAAGATAACTAACGCCAAAGTGTCTATGGCCGCTATGATCGATTCCCTGATGCCCCTGGTGCTAGGCAATGTCCGCGCACAGAATCCCACTTTGAGCGACGCTGCCGTGCAGCAGTTTCAATCCGCTTTCCGAGAAGAAATGACGGCCAGCCTCGATGATTTGATGACGATAACAGCACGCATTTACGAGGAGCACTTCACGGAGGACGAGCTTCGCAGACTCACGGCGTTTTATGACACCGATGTCGGTAAGAAATATATCTCGATTGTGCCCTCCATCATCAAGGAAAGCCTCCCTATCGGCGCCGCGTGGGGGCGGGAGGCTGGCGCCCGCGCGGCGCAGCGCGCTGCGGAGCGCCTGCGGGCGAATGGAGTGAACCCTTGAAGTCTGCCGTTATTGTGTTTCCCGCGTCGAACCGAGACCGCGATACCGCCGAGGTGCTGGAAAAGGTGATCGGCAAGAAGCCCCATATGGTCTGGCACGCCGATTCCGAAATGCCCAATGTCGATCTGATCGTCATCCCCGGCGGTTTTTCCTATGGCGATTATTTGCGCTGCGGCGCCATGGCCGCGCAGTCGCACATCATGCGCGATGTGATCGCAAAAGCGAACAAGGGCGTGGCAGTGCTCGGCATCTGCAACGGATTTCAGATCTTGACCGAAAGCCGTCTGTTGCCCGGAGCGCTCATGCGTAATGCAGGGCTGAAATTCGTCAGCAAACCTGTGCCCGTAGAAGTCGAGGAAACGCAATCCATGTTCACGCGTCGGTATAAGAAGAAGCAGCGCGTGGTCTATCCGGTGGCCCATGGCGAGGGCAATTATTTTGCCGACGGGGACACCCTCGACCGCCTGGAGGGCGAGGGACGCGTCGTGTTTCGCTATGCCGGCGGCGAGAATCCGAACGGCTCCGCGCGCGACATCGCCGGGATCCTAAACGAGAAACGCAATGTGATGGGTCTGATGCCCCATCCCGAATGCGCCTGCGATCCGCTGTTGGGCCCGCCCGATGGGCTCGGTCTGTTCGAAGGACTGGTCGAAGCGCTTTCATGACCGCCATCACGCAAAAGATCGTTCGCGAACATGGGCTGAACGACGACGAGTATGCGCGCATCAAGCGGCTGCTGAATCGCGAGCCCAATCTCGTCGAGCTCGGCATATTTTCCGTGATGTGGAGCGAGCATTGTTCCTACAAATCGACGCGTGTGCATTTGCGCAAGCTCCCGACCAAGGGCGGGGTCGTGATCCAGGGCCCGGGCGAGAACGCCGGCGTCATCGATATCGGCGATGGCGATGCGTGTGTCTTCAAGATGGAGAGCCACAATCATCCCTCCTTTATCGAACCCTATCAGGGGGCTGCGACCGGGGTCGGCGGCATCATGCGCGACGTGTTCACCATGGGCGCGCGCCCCATCGCGATGATGAACGCGCTGCGCTTCGGCGAGCCGTCTCATGAGAAGACCCGCCATCTGGTATCGGGCGTCGTCTCGGGCATCGGCGGCTACGGCAATTGCATGGGCGTGCCGACGGTTGGCGGCGAGGTGAATTTCCACCGCTCCTACAACGGCAACATTCTGGTCAACGCGATGTGCGTGGGGCTGGCGCGCACCGACAAGATTTTTCTCTCCGCCGCCAAGGGCGCGGGCAATCCGGTGGTTTATATCGGCTCAAAAACCGGGCGCGACGGCATCCATGGCGCGACGATGGCATCGGCGGAGTTCAACGAGGATTCCGAAGAGAAGCGCCCGACCGTACAGGTGGGCGATCCCTTCACGGAAAAGCTCCTGCTGGAAGCGTGCCTCGAATTGATGGCGACGGACGCCATTGTCGCGATCCAGGACATGGGAGCTGCCGGGCTTACCTCGTCTTCCGCCGAAATGGCCGACAAGGGCGGCGCGGGCATTGAGCTGGATCTGGATCATGTGCCGCAGCGCGAAACGAACATGACAGCCTATGAGATGATGTTGTCGGAAAGCCAGGAGCGCATGCTCGCGGTCTTAAAGCCGGGGCGCGAAAAACAGGCCGAAGCCATCTTCAAGAAATGGGAGCTCGATTTCGCCGTGATCGGCATCACCACCGATACCAAGCGGCTCGTCGTCAAGCATAAGGGCGAGATCGTCGCCGACATGCCGGTGACGTCTTTGTCCGATGAAGCGCCGCTCTATGAGCGCCCCTTTGAAAAACGCGCGCCGGGCAGGGGTGGGCCGGCATTCGATACCTCGCGGCCCGTGATGGAGTCGCTGGTGAAGATCATCGCCTCCCCGGATATGTGCTCGCGGCGCTGGGTGTGGGAGCAATACGACAATTCCGTCATGGCCGACACGATCCAGATGCCGGGCGGCGACGCGGCCGTGGTGCGCGTACATGGCACCCACAAAGCGTTGGCCATCACGACGGATGTGACGCCGCGCTATTGCAAGGCCGACCCGTTCGAGGGCGCGAAGCAAGCCGTCGCGGAAGCCTGGCGCAACCTGACGGCGGTCGGCGCAACGCCGCTTGCCGTCACCGACAATCTCAATTTCGGCAATCCGGAACGGCCCGAGACCATGGGCGAGATTGTCGGCGCCATCGACGGCATTGGCGAGGCCTGCCGCGCGCTATCCTTTCCGGTCGTGTCGGGAAATTGCTCGCTCTACAACGAGACCAATGGCGAACCGATCCTGCCGACGCCAGCGATCGGAGGGGTTGGCCTGATCAAGGACGTGACCCGCATGGCGACGATCGCCTTCAAACGCGAAGGCGATACGATTCTTTTGATCGGCGAGACCCAAGGTCATCTCGGCCAATCGATCTATTTGCGCGAGATCGAAGGGCGCGGGGAAGGTGCGGCGCCCTCTGTCGATCTTGTCGCGGAAAAGCGCAATGGCGATTTCGTCCGTGGATTGATCGAACAGGGCCGCGTCGATACGGTCCATGATGTTTCCGATGGCGGTTTGCTCGTCGCGCTGGCGGAGATGGCAATGCCCGCGCTCATCGGCGCGGAGCTATTTGCCAACCAGCACGCCGGCGTTCCGTTCTTTTTCGGCGAAGATCAGGCGCGCTATCTGATCGCCGCGCCGTGGACGGTATCAGAACAAATCCTCGCCGAGGCGGCGAAGGCAGCCGTGCCGGTCTTGCGCTTGGGCCGGACCGGGGGCGTTGACCTGATTCTTGGACCTGACAAACGAATCGCCGTCTCCCAGTTGCGGACAGCCCATGAATCCTGGTTCCCGGGTTACATGGAAGCCGCGGCACGCTAGACTGGGTCAAATCCTACTTAGGAGAGCGTCATGGCCATGTCGGCCAGAGAAATCGAATTGGCGATCCGAGCAGCATTGCCGGACGCGGATGTGACCATCACCGACCTTGCCGGCGACGGAGATCATTACGCCGCCATGGTGGTTTCGGGTGCCTTCAAGGGCAAGACCCGCGTCCAGCAGCATAAGATGGTTTACGACGCGCTGCTGGGGCGGATGGGCGGACAATTGCACGCCCTTTCCCTGCAGACTTCGGTCAAGGATTGAATCTCGGCGGCTTGACGGAAGAGGTTACGGCCCTTAACTCAAGCTTCGAAAGGACACCCCTATGAACGATAATACCTCGCCCGCCCATGACCGCATCGCCAAGGATCTCGCCGAAAACGACGTGCTTCTGTTCATGAAGGGCACGCCGGTATTCCCGCAATGCGGGTTCTCAGCCGCCGTGGTTCAGGTTCTGTCCGAGCTGGGCGTGAAATTCAAATCCGTGGACGTGCTGAAGGATCCGGAGATCCGCCAGGGCATCAAGGAATTCTCCAACTGGCCGACCATCCCGCAGCTTTATGTGAAGGGTGAGTTCGTCGGCGGCTGCGACATCGTCAAGGAGATGTTCGAGCAGGGCGAGTTGGAACCGTTCTTCGCCGAACGCGGCATCGCACTCGCGAACGCCTAATCAGCGCGAGTAGAATTCCACCACCAGGCTGGGCTGCATCTGCACAGCGTAAGGCACTTCGGCGAGTTTCGGCACGCGCACGAATTTCGCACTCATCTTGCCATGGTCGGCGTCGATATAATCGGGCACCTCGCGCTCGGAGCTCTTGGCCGCTTCCAACACCAGAGCCAAATCCTTGGCCTTGCCGCGCAGCTCGATGAGATCGCCTTCCTTGACGAGATAGGAGGGAATCGTGACGCGCTTGCCGTTCACGGCGACATGGCCATGGCTGACGAGCTGCCGCGCCGAGAATGGCGTCGGCACGAATTTGGCGCGGAACACAACCGCATCGAGCCGGCGCTCTAGAAGGCCGATCATCTGTTCGCCGGTATCGCCGGTCTTGCGCGAGGCTTCCTCGTAATAGCGGCGGAACTGCCGCTCGGTGATATTGCCGTAATAGCCCTTCAGCTTCTGCTTGGCGTGAAGCTGCGTGCCATAGTCGGAAAGCTTGCGCGACTTCCTCTGACCGTGCTGGCCGGGGCCATAGGCGCGCCGGCTGATCGGGCTCTTGTTGCGGCCCCAGATATTCTCGCCCATGCGGCGGTCGAGCTTGTATTTCGAATTTGTGCGCTTCGTCATCCGGTGTTCTTGGCTCGCGTTCAGGGGGCCGGCGGGGGTACCCGCCGAAGGCCGGGCACTATAGCCATGGGTCTTTAACTGTCAAACGGCCATTATTCCTCTTTTGCAGGCGGATTGCGCCGTTTTCCCCTGGTCAGAGCCACGATCACGCCCCTCAGCGTCCGGACCTCCTGATCGGTCAATTGGGCGCGGTGCAGGATGCCGCGCAAGTTCCGGATCATTCCGGGGCGGTTGCCGGGCGGAAAGAGAAAGCCGGTTCTTTCCAGCTCTTCCTCCAGATGCTCGAAGAGGCGGATCAGTTCGTCGCGCGGGGCGGGGAGGTCCCGGCCATGGTCGATGCGTTCGGGAGGCGTCGTATCGCCGGACTTAAACCATTCATAGCCGATCAGCAGGACCGCTTGGCCCAGATTGAGCGATGAAAACCCCGGATCGGTCGGCACCGTGATGATGCAATCGGCAAGGGCGACCTCGTCATTGCTGAGGCCCGCGCGCTCATTGCCGAAGAGGAGTCCCGTAGCGATGCCTTGCGCCGCTGCCTCACGCAAGCGCCGCGCCGCTTCTGCCGGCGTCAGCACGGGTTTGGCCATGGCCCGGTCGCGGGCGGTCGCGGCAAAGACCAACCGCAAAGGACCGATGGCTTCTTCGACGCTGGGATAGACCCGTGCCGCCTCGATGAGGGGCGCCGCCCCGGCCGCCATGGCATCGGCTTTGGGGTTAGGCCAGCCGTCGCGCGGTTTGACCAGGCGCAAATCGGAAAGTCCGAAATTCGCCATCGCCCGGGCGCAGGCGCCGATATTCTCGCCCAATTGCGGCTCGGAAAGGATGATGGCGGGCGCGGTGGCGGGTTCGGACATGTGTTGGGACAATTTGGCGCTTCGTAACACTTCCTTTTGACGCGATGGAGTTCAATCGCTATGAGACCCCCGCTTTCCCGACAAGTGAAGGACGAATTTCATGGCGAAAATCAAGGTCGCGAACCCGGTTGTCGAACTCGACGGCGACGAGATGACCCGCATCATCTGGGATCTCATCAAGAAGAAGCTGATCCTGCCTTATCTCGATATCCAGCTCGAATATTACGACCTCGGGGTCGAGCACCGCGACGCGACCAATGATCAGGTCACCATCGATTCGGCCGAGGCGATCAAGCGTCATGGGGTGGGCGTCAAATGCGCCACCATCACGCCCGACGAAGGACGCGTGACCGAATTCAAGTTGAAGCAAATGTGGAAGTCGCCCAACGGCACGATTCGCAACATCTTGGGCGGTACCATCTTCCGCGAGCCCATCATCTGCAAGAACGTGCCGCGCCTGGTGCCGGGCTGGACCAAGCCTATCGTCATCGGCCGCCACGCCTATGGCGACCAATACCGCGCCACCGATTTCGTCGTGCCGGGACCTGGCAAGCTCACTGTCACCTGGAAGGGCAAGGACGGCAGCAAGATCGAACGCGATGTGTTCGATTTCCCCGGCGGCGGCGTCGCCATGACCATGTACAATCTCGACCAGTCGATCATCGACTTCGCGCGCGCTTCGATGAACTACGCGCTCGCCCGCAAATATCCGCTCTACCTCTCGACCAAGAACACCATCGTCAAAGCCTATGACGGTCGCTTCAAGGATCTGTTCCAGAAGGTGTTCGACGAGGAATTCGCCGACAAATACAAGCAGGCGGGGCTGACCTATGAGCACCGGCTGATCGACGACATGGTGGCCGCCGCGCTGAAATGGTCGGGCGGCTATGTCTGGGCGTGCAAGAATTACGATGGCGACGTGCAATCCGACACGGTGGCGCAAGGCTACGGCTCGCTTGGCCTGATGACCAGCGTGCTGATGACGCCCGACGGCAAAACCGTGGAATCGGAAGCCGCGCATGGCACGGTGACGCGCCATTACCGGCAATATCAGAAGGGCCAGCCGACCTCGACCAATTCCATCGCTTCGATCTTCGCCTGGACGCGCGGGCTTTCGCATCGCGCCAAGCTCGACAACAATGCCGCGCTCGCAAAATTCGCTTCTTCCCTCGAGAAGGTCTGCGTCGATACGGTGGAATCCGGCTTCATGACCAAGGATCTCGCGGCGCTCATCGGTCCCGAGCAGAAATGGCTCACCACCGAAGGCTTCCTCGACAAGATCGACGAGAACCTCAACAAGGCGATGGGATAAAACCCGCTACGGGGTCGTTTCCAACACGGCCAGGCGCTGTTCGATGGCCGCGAGCGCAACCTTGGCGCGGCCATTGTCCGGACCCCCGGCCTGGGCCATGTCGGGCCTTCCGCCGCCGCCCTTGCCGCCGAGCGCTTCCGCGCCCGCGCGCACCAGATCCACCGCGCTGACCCGCGCCGTGAGATCGGGGGTCACGCCCACCACCAACGAGGCCTTGCCGTCCGCGGTCGTGATAAAGGCGACGACGCCCGAGCCGAGCTTGGCTTTGGCATCGTCGGCCAGCGCCTTCAAATCCTTGGCCGCGACGCCTTCGACGATTCGCAGAATCGTCTTCACGCCGTTGATTGCGCGCGCAGTATCCTCATCGCCGCTCTTTGCCGGACCGGCGAGTGCGAGCGCCTTCTTCGCGTCCGACAGCTCGCGTTCGAGACGGCGGCGCTCTTCACTCAATGCCGTGATGCGCGCCGGCAATTCGGCGAGCGAGGTCTTCAGCACGGCGGCGGCCGCGCGCCCGGCTTCCGCCTGCTCCTCAAGGTAACGCCGCGCGCCCTCGCTGGTTAAGGCCTCGATGCGCCGCACGCCTGCCGCGACCGCGGATTCGGCAAGGATCGTGAACAGCCCGATATCGCCGAGCCGGCGCACATGCGTGCCGCCGCACAATTCGACCGAATACGATTTCGCGCCCGCGCTTAGGTCCTGTCCCATGGCGAGCACACGCACCTCATCGCCATATTTTTCACCGAACATGGCGACAGCGCCCGCCTCGATCGCCTTCGCCGTCGGCATCAGGCGCGTGGAGACATCGCTGTTCTGGCGAACGACTTCGTTCACCTCGTCCTCGACCAGCTTGAGCTCGTCCGGAGTCATCGCTTTGGGATGTGAAAAATCGAACCGCAAGCGATCGGGCCCCACCAGCGATCCCTTCTGCGCCACATGGGGACCCAGCACATGCTTCAAGGCCGCGTGCAGCAGATGCGTCGCCGAATGATTGGCGCGTGTGGCGCGACGCCGTTCGGCATCGACGCGCAGCTCCACCGCTTGCCCCAGCTTGAATTCTCCACGTGTGACGTCAACGACATGAACATGGAGATTGCCGAGCTTCTTTTCGGTGTCCGTGACCGTGCCTTCCGCGCCTTGGGCGGAGAACATCGCGCCTTTATCGCCGACCTGGCCGCCGCCCTCGCCGTAGAACGGCGTCTGATTGGCGATGATGCGCACGGTCTCGCCGGGTTGCGCGCTCTCGACGCGCTGGCCGTCCTTGAGAATCGCAAGGATCGAGCCTTCGGCGCTTTCCGTCCCATAGCCGAGAAATTCCGTCGCGCCCAATTCCTCGCGCAAACGGAACCAGAGCTGATCGGTCGCCGCTTCACCTGAACCGGACCAGGCTTTGCGCGCTTCGATCCTCTGGCGCGCCATGGCGGCATCGAAGCCCGCGCCGTCGATCTGCATGCCGCGTTCGCGCAAGGCGTCTTCGGTGAGATCGCGCGGGAAGCCGAACGTGTCGTAGAGCTTGAACGCGACCTCGCCGGGAAGCGTGTCGCCCGGCTTCATCGTCGCGGTGGATTCGTCGAGCAGCTTCAGCCCGCGCGCGAGAGTCTCGCGGAAGCGAACCTCT
>DASQIQ010000144.1:0-6134 GCA_035631495.1 Micropepsaceae bacterium | reverse complement strand
CCTTCTTGATGTTGTGCAGGATCTGCTGATTGCCGGACTCATAGCCCACCAGCAACAAACGCAGGCCATTGGCCTTCATCACTTCCAAGGTCTTGCGCGGGACATTGGCTTTGGCGTTGCACGACCAGGTGACGCCAAGCTTGCCCAGCTCTTTCGCCAGCGCTTCGACGCGCGGCAAGTTGTCGGTCAGCGTGTCGTCGTCGAAAAAGAACTCCTTCACCTGTGGGAAAGCGTCTTTCGCCCATTTCATTTCCGCCACGACGTCTTCGACCGAGCGCACACGGTAACGGTGTCCTCCCACCGTCTGCGGCCACAGACAGAAGGTGCAGCGCGATTTGCAGCCGCGTCCCGTATAGAACGAGATGTAAGGGTGCTTCAGATAGCCGCCGAAATAATTCTCGATGGTCAGATCGCGCTTGTAGACCGGCGTCACCCAAGGAAGCGCGTCCATGTTCTCGAGGATCTCGCGATCCTCATTGTGAACGATCACGCCCTCGCGGTTGCGATAGGACAGCCCTTTGATGTCGCTCCAGGCCTTGCCGTCGGCGACGTCCTTGATGGTGAAGTCGAATTCGTTGCGCGCGACGAAATCCACGGCGCGCCCGGCGATGAGGCTCTTCTCGGGCTCGACCGCGACCTTGGCGCCGATCATCCCGATCTTGATGCTGGGATTCAGTGCTTTGATCATCTCGGCCGTTTTCACGTCCGATTTGAACGATGGCGTGGAGGTGTGCATCACCACGAGGTCGCGGTCCTTGAACTCGTGCGCGATGTCCTCAAATTTGAGGCGATGCGGCGGCGCGTCGATCAGCTTCGAGCCCTCGACCAGTGCCGCCGGCTGGGCCAGCCAGGTCGGATACCAGAACGAGCGCACCTCGCGCTTCATCTGATAGCGCGCGCCGGCGCCCCCGTCGAAACCATCGAATGAAGGGGCCTGCAGGAACAAGGAACGCAACATGGTCAAATCCTCAGTCTCGCACCAGCATGCCGCTTGCAACGACTTTATAACGCTGGCCTTGCCAATCGACCTGGCGAATAAAAAAGGAGCTTAAGAACACCATGAAAGATAGCACATCGCGCGGAACAAGAAGCCAGGACGATAGGCCGCTGATGCCCAGAGCACGGTCGATCCGATGTTTCAACCAGAGACGGGAGGCGATAGCAACGGCGAGTGCCAGAGTTGCTGGGTAGGAAAAGCCCAACAACAGGGCGCCAAGGATCGCCAGGGGCACAGGATGGGTGACGACGCTGCCCAAATGTCCCAGGGCATCGATTCCCCGGATGGTACGTGCCCAGCGAAGCTCATGTCTGAGGAGGTCTGCCGCGCTGTCCTCGTTCGAGCTGTGGGTCACGACAAAAGGCGGCATTGCGATTTGGTAACCTCGGGCACGAATCGCCCGTCCAATCTCATAATCGTCCGCCAGGCGTTCGCCGAACGCGGCGAAGCCGCCGATTTCGGCAAGAACGGACTTTCGCACCGCGATGGTGGAACCGAAACAGGGCGTGGCGAGACCGATGCCGACGCCATACAGCACGGCCGGCAGAAACTGATAATCGATCCCCATCGCGGCTATTTGGGGCCAGAAACGGCCCGAGGCGCGCCCCGTATAGCAGCATGTCACCGCGCCGACGCCCGGCTCTTTCAGCATGGCCACGATGTTGCGCAAGTAGCGGGCCGGAACGCCAATGTCGCTGTCGCTGAGGACGAGAATGTCATGTTTGGCGTGGGGAAACATGGTGACGAGATTCGCGATCTTCGGATTGGACGCTTCGCAATAGGTGCCGACGATGAGCATGATATCGAGATGGGGATGTTTCTTCCCCAGCGCCTCGACGATGGCAATGGCCGGATCCGTGGCGTCCTGAACCCCGAAAAGGATCTGTATCGCGGAAGGGTAATCCTGAGCGCAGAAACCTGCCAGATTCTCCGCAAGGCCGCGTTCGGCGCCATGTAGCGGTTTCAGCACGGTCACGGGCGGATGACCTGCTTCCTCTGGGTTGGGCGTATTGAAAAATCTTTCCACCGCACGCGCGGATGCCACGGCGTAACACGCCCCGATCAACGCGCAGGCCACCAGAAGCCAGCCTATTGCGGCAAATACAAGCATTTCGGCATTCTCATTTGATCGGCAAGAAACTAGTCGACGGGGTCAAAACGATCCAGCCCCGGACCGAGGGACTCCGCAGGCCGGGTCCAATCGTCTAAATTGAAAGCAAGATACGGAGTTTGTGGATTCGATGCCGGTTCTAGAGTGCCGGTCAGAACAGGGCGGATTGTCCCCGCAAGATCGCGCGAGACCAAGACAATGCCGGCAATGAAGAAAATCAAGCCTGCTCCGTCCGTTTTCCAATCGGACGATGAAAAGTGGCAGGCAGTCCTGAAACGTGATCCGGCCGCGGACGATAAATTCTATTATTCGGTGCGGACCACGGGTGTCTACTGCCGGCCATCCTGCGCCGCACGCGTGGCGCGCCGGGAAAACGTCCGGTTTCATGCGACAACCGCAGAGGCCGAAAAGTGCGGATTTCGGGCTTGCAAACGCTGCCGGCCGAAGGAGCCGCCCTTAGCGGCCCGCCAAACCGCCGCCGTGTCCGAAGCGTGCCGCAGAATCGAGAACGCCAGCGAACCGCCTTCCCTGGAAAGCCTCGCAAACGCGGTTGGACTGAGCCGATTTCATCTGCACCGGTTGTTCCGCGAGGCGACGGGCGTTACTCCCAAGGCATACGCAGCTGCGCATCGGGCGGGTCGTGTTCGCAAGGAGCTGACGCAAAGCGCGACCGTGACCGAAGCGATCTACGCCGCAGGGTTCAATTCCAATGGGCGCTTCTATGCCAAATCATCGAAGATCCTCGGCATGACCCCGCGCGCATTTCGCGCGGGCGCGCCGGAAACCACCATCCGCTTTGCCGTCGGCCAATCTTCACTGGGCTCGGTGCTGGTGGCCGCCAGCGAAAGGGGCATCTGCGCCATCCTCATGGGTGATGACTCGGAGACTCTTTTGCGCGATCTCCAGAAGCGATTTCCCAAAGCGGCGTTGGCGCCGGGCGATAGGGCGTTTGAAACATGGGTCGCGAAGGTCGTTTCATTCGTCGACGCGCCGCGAATCGGGCTCGATCTGCCGCTGGACATTCGCGGCACCGCTTTTCAGCAGCGTGTATGGCAGGCTATGTGCGAAGTTCCTCCAGGATCGACGGCCAGCTACACCGAGATCGCGAAAAGAATCGGCGCTCCAAAAGCGGTGCGGGCGGTGGCTCAAGCTTGCGCCGCAAATGCCATAGCGGTCGCGATTCCATGCCACCGAATCTTGCGCAGCGATGGCAGCATCTCCGGTTATCGCTGGGGCGTAGAGCGAAAACGCGCATTATTGAAGCGCGAAGCGGCGAAATAGAGTCCCGATCAGACGTTCAGAGGTCGCATCGTCTCGGGGTGACGACATTCATCGGGCCGGTCATGGCGGCTTTCATTTCCGCGTCGTTGACGTAGCTTTTCGGCAGAGACCGCAAAAGAACCGCGTAATTGCCGTTTCCCATATCGCGGGCGGCAATTTCGGGGTGCTTCGGATCGTCGGCCTCAGCCGGGACCACCACGGCGATCTTCATGCCGGGCGCACGCAGCTTCAATCGCTCGACCGTGCCGAGAAAACCCTCGACGTGGAATGCGCCCGTGATGTGCATCACCTTCTGGCCGGGGTGTTTCTGCAGATAGAGGAAGATCGATTCCGCCATCGTGTCGTCGCGCGTAACCTGGGCCGCAAAACTTCGCAGCGCGGCAGGGGTCGGCGCGCCGGTCGCGTCCGTGGGAGCACCTTCGCCATGTCCATTATCCTCGGCAAGGAAGCGGAAGAATTTGTCCCGGTAGGCGCCGCCGTCGAGATGCAATTCGGCCGCCGCCCAATTGCGTTGGTCGGCACGGAGATGCGACAGGAACTCGGGTCCTTCCTGACCAACGCAGCGCACGACTCTGGTCGGCACCTCGGCGGCAATCACGGCAAGCCCGTTTTCCTTGGCATACTCGATCAAGGGACGGTAGCTCTCCGCATAATTGCTCCAGGCACGGCCGCGTCTCTGCAGAGCTTCCTCGCCGATCCGGCTGGCCATGTAGTCGTCCACCACCGGTTGCACATCCCGCTCGAACATCTCCAAGGACAGCACAAGTTGGGGGCTGCGTTGGTGCAGGGCCCGGAACAGCGCCATCTCGGCGAGGTGGTTTCCGGGATGGTCGTGCCATTCCCCGAAGAAAACCACGTCGGAATCCTTCAGTGTATCGGCAAGCTGATCGACGCTGAGCACCGAGGAGGACCGGCCGCTCTTATCGATGCGCATCAGCGCGAAAGAGGTCAGGTCGTTCAGCGCCGGCGATGCCACGGCCATCGCGTCACGGTGAGCCGGTGTCGTGCAGGCGAGAAGCGATGCGGACAAGAACAGGGCTGGGAGCGATCGGCGCAGAAGCAATTCCACTCTCCCCTTGCGCGCGCGCGCTGGAACCGAGGTCGAAATCATCACGGAAGGCGGAAACTGTATACCGTCTTCGATGGGCCGTCCCCGCCGCAGCCGCTGTTTCCGCCGATGAAATATGCGGTGTCCTTAACGGTCGCGGCCGCATGCGCATGCAGACCTGTGGGAGGCGAGGCGAATTTCGTCCAGCGATTCGCCTTGGGATCGTAGCCCTCGACTTCGTCGAATGTCGCCCGCGTCGTCGTATTCTTGCATTCGCCGCCGAAATACACGATCAGCCCGCGATACAAGGTGATGGCGCCACTGCTGCGCTTGGTCGGCATCGGCGCAAGGCTTTGCCATTTGTCCGAAGCGGGATCATAGACGTCGGTGTAGGCGGTGTTGTCGACGGTTGCGTTCGTGCGGCCGCCCACGACATAGATCTTCCCATTTACCGCGATGATCCCCAGATGATCGCGTGCGACGGGAAGCGGCGCCGCCATGGTCCATTTGTTCGTCGCAGGGTCGTACACCTCATGGGTTGCGACGGTCTGGCCATCGGGACCGCGCCCGCCGATCACGTGCAGTTTCCCTCCCACTGCCGCCAGACCTACCGATCCGCGGGGGCTGGAAAGGGGCGCAAGCTGGCGCCACTGATCCTTGGCGACATCATATTCGGCGAATTGGTCGAGCGGGTTCTTGTGGACGTTCGCGGTAAAGCCTCCGGCGACGTAAATCTTGCCGTTCAGCGCGGCCACGCCGACATGGGATGTGCCGCGCGGCATCGGGGCCAAATCGCGCCAACGCCCCGTCGCGGGATCGAATTCCTGGTTGATCGGCGAATCTTCCCTGCCGAGCGCCACGCCGCCGAGCACATAGACCTTGCCGTTGAGTTCAGCGGTACCGATTTCCGTGCGCTCGGCGGTTGTCTGCGCCGCCATCGACCAGATGCCCTGGGGCGCGCCACTCTGGGCGTAGGCCGTCCCCGCCGCACATGCCGCCAGACCGCACAGAAGCAGACTCGTCTTTGCCGAAAACCTCATCGCGGTCTCCCGTAGGTTGAGCCTAAACGTAACATGGTTGGGCAAAGGACATAATCCTCCCCGCGCTCGCGGCCAAGCCGCGAGCGCGTATGGGAGGGGCCAGAATTCCTACCAGGTCTTGGTCAGCGTCACCGACCATATACGGCCCAAATCGGGTTTCAGAATGTCGTAAGCCGCAGGGGAACGGCCCGAATTGCTGGGCCCGTATTGGAAGGCGGGATGCTTGCCCATGAGGTTCTCTACGACCAGCTGGACGCCGACGTTCTTCAGATAGGGATTGGCGGGTGTATCTCCGGTGTCGTACCCGATGGAAAGATCGAACGTGTACCAAGCGGGCTGGACATTCGAATAATTGTTGATCAGGCACGGGAATGATCCGCCCGGAAGCGTACCGCCCGCTGTGGTGCATTGGAAGTTCACGTTCGGCGGCCCGCCTTGCGTGTGATAATAGTGGGACTGATAATCCATGAAGCCCGTGACGCTCCACGCGCCATTGCTCCAGCCGAGCCGGGCGCGATAGCGCATGCGCGGCAATGTTTCGACGCCTGCCTGGGCTAAGCCCCCGATGGGCGCGAGGGTCTGATGGTATTGGTCGATAATTATAGCGCCTGGGGCCGCTTGTAGGAACCGGTGCAGATAATAGGTGCCGGTGATGCC
>DASQIQ010000143.1:0-9879 GCA_035631495.1 Micropepsaceae bacterium | reverse complement strand
CGGTGGGCGCTACCGAACATCTGCTGATGGCTGCGTCCCTGGCCAAGGGTACCACCGTGCTCGAAAACGCGGCCCGCGAGCCCGAGATCGGCGATCTCGGGCGCTGCCTGATCGCCATGGGCGCGAAGATTTCCGGGCTCGGCACGTCTAAGCTGGTCATCGAGGGCGTCAAAGAGTTGGGTGCCGCCACGCATGCCGTGTTGCCCGACCGTATCGAGACCGGCACCTACGCGATTGCCGCCGCGATTGCCGGCGGCGAGGTCGAACTGACGGGCACCTCCACAGAGCTGATCGGCGTGCTCGTGCCGCTGCTCAGAAGCACCGGCGCGGAGGTGCAGGCGACGAGTTTCGGCCTCTCGGTGTCGCGCAACGGCGAGGTGAGGGCCGCCGATGTGACGCCGGCGCCGTTTCCTGGCTTTCCGACCGATCTGCAGGCGCAGTATATGGCGCTCATGGCAATCGCCAAGGGCACTTCCCATATACGCGAGACCATCTTCGAGAACCGCTTCATGCATGTACCCGAACTCCTGCGCATGGGTGCCGAAATCAAGGTCGAAGGCGATGTCGCCATCGTCACCGGCCATGCGTCTCTGAAAGGCGCACCCGTGATGGCGACGGATTTGCGCGCCTCGGTCAGCCTGGTTCTCGCCGGGCTTGCCGCGGAAGGCGAGACCATCGTCAATCGCGTCTATCACCTCGACCGCGGCTTCGAGCGTATCGAAGAGAAGCTCAAGGCCTGTGGCGCCGATATCGAGCGGCTGAAATAATGACCAAGCTGAGGCTGCTCGCTGAGGACGAGGAGGATCTGAAGATCATCTCGGCGCATCTGCAGGATGCGGTGATGCGTATCGGCGATCTGGCCTATCTCTCCAGGCACAGGCGCTTTGCCGCGCTGGTCAACCGTTTCTGCTGGGAAGATTGCGAGGAAGGCAATTTTGGCGTGCGCGTCCGGGCCGGTCTGCACTTCGACGGCGTTCTGAAAGTCCAATCGCAAAATTTGCGGCAGGACGATCCCGACGCCGTGGCGGTGCTGCTTGCGATCGATTTCACGCCGGACACCGACGGTGGCGGCGTGATCGATTTGCTGTTCTCGGGCGGGGGCCGCATCAGGCTCGAGGTCGAGTGCATCGAGGCCGCCTTGCGCGACATCACCGACCCACGGCCTGCGGTCGCGCGTCCGGCCCATGATCTCGAGCGCGGCTAGGACGTCCCCATAATTGTCATTCCCGTGCAGGCGGTAATCCATTAGTTGAATGAGGCCCCAGTGCCGATCTGGGCCGACATAGCAGGGGTGAGTTGATGCCGCGCCGCCTGGATGCCCGTGCAAAGGATTTCGAATCCGCCTTCGCCGCGCTGATCGAGCACAGAAGCGACGCCGAAGAGGACGTATCGCGCAGCGTCAAAGCCATTATCGCGGATGTGCGGGCCGATGGCGACGCGGCGCTGATCGCCTTGTCGCGGCGTTTCGATCACGTAGACCTCAGTATCGAAACTTTGCGCGTCTCCCCCGATGAGATCGCGGCGGCGGACCGCGGCTGCGCGCAAGACGTCAAAGACGCGCTCTCCCTTGCCGCTTCGCGCATCGAAACCTACCATCGGCGCCAACTGCCCAAGGACGAAAGCTTCACCGATGAGACTGGCGCCATGTTGGGCTGGCGCTGGGGTCCGCTTTCCAGCGTCGGGCTCTATGTGCCGGGCGGCACGGCGAGCTATCCGAGCTCGGTCTTGATGAATGCGGTGCCCGCGCGCGTCGCAGGCGTGAAGCGCGTCGCCATGGTGACCCCAGCTTCTGGCGGTGCCATCAATCCCCTGACCCTGGTGGCGGCAAAAATTGCGGGCGTTTCGGAGATTTATCGCGTTGGCGGCGCGCAAGCTATCGCGGCGCTCGCCTATGGGACAAAAACGATTGCGCCCGTCGACAAGATCGTCGGCCCCGGCAATGCCTATGTCGCCGCCGCCAAGCGCGAAGTCTTCGGCCGCGTCGGCATCGATTCGATTGCCGGGCCGTCCGAGATTCTCATCGTCGCCGATGGCGCCAATGATCCCGCCTGGATCGCCGCCGATCTGCTCTCCCAGGCCGAACACGATCCCTCTTCGCAATCGGTCCTCATCACCGACGATGGCCCGTTCGCCGATTCGGTGGCGAAAGAAGTGGAACGCCAGCTCGCCGGGCTTCCCCGCCGCGACATCGCCGCGCACTCGTGGATAGAACACGGCGCCATCATCGTGGTGAGCAAGCTTGAGGATGCGCTCGCCCTGGTGGACCGAATCGCACCGGAGCATCTCGAAATCGCCACCGCCGATCCGGGCGCGTTCTTCGCGCGCGTCAAACATGCCGGTGCGGTGTTTCTTGGCCGCCACACGCCCGAAGCCATCGGCGATTACATCGCCGGACCCAACCATGTGCTCCCGACCTCGCGCACCGCGCGGTTTTCGTCAGGGCTATCCGTGCTGGATTTCCTTAAGCGAACCAGTGTCCTCGCCTGCGATGCCGAGGCACTGTCGCGGCTTGGGCCCGCCGCGCTCGCGCTCGCAGGGGCCGAAGGCTTGGCCGCGCATGGCCGCTCCATCGCCATCCGGCTCAACCGTAAATAGGGCGGAGGGTGTCATTAACGCGGCATCGAACTCCTCTTTCCGCATCGTCAGCATCAGACTGGGCGAGGGCATCGGGCGGCATTCACCCGAGATCGAGCAGGAAAAGCACATCGCCATCCACGACATCCTCGAAGAGAATCGTTTCGAGCCCAAAGGTTCTCCCGGCGGGCCCTATCATCTCATTCTTGCCACCGCCGACGACCGTTTGATCCTGGATGTGAGACTGCATGATGAGAGCGAGCACCGGCGCATCTTCCTCTCGCTCACGCCGTTTCGCCGCGTGCTGAAGGACTACCATCAGCTCTGCCAGACCTATTACGCCGCCATTCGCGAGGCGCCGCCCGCACGGATCGAGGCTATCGACATGGGGCGGCGCGGGCTGCACGACGACGGCTCGCACCTCCTGCGCGACCGCCTCAACGGCAAGATCGAGATGGATTTCGACACGGCGCGGCGCATCTTCACGCTGATATCGGCGCTTTATCTGAAAGCATAGCCCGCCGGACGCTTGATTTTCGCCTTCCCAAGTGCATGCTCCCGCGGCCCGATATGCTGACACAGGACCCGAATGGCCAAAGAAGAATTGCTCGAGTTTCCGGGGACCGTCTCGGAGTTGCTTCCCAACGCGACCTTCCGGGTGAAACTCGAGAACGGGCATGAGATTATCGCCCACACCGCAGGCAAGATGCGCAAGAACCGCATCCGCGTGCTGGTGGGGGACAAGGTTCTGGTCGAGATGACGCCCTATGACCTCAGCAAGGGCCGCATCACCTATCGCTTCAAATAGACCAAGCGCCACGCCCGTGGCCGCTGCGAAAGCCCTTTCCCTTGTTTTGGCGAGCGCCAGCCCGAGGCGTGCCGGCCTGCTCGCGCAAGCGGGCATCGTGCCCGCCCGCATCGTGGCCCCCGAAATCGACGAGACGCCGTTAAGACGGGAGTTGCCCCGCGCCTATGTCTTGCGCATGGCGCGGCTCAAAGCCCAAGCCGTCGCCGTGAGCGAAGAAGGCGCGCTGATCCTTGCCGCCGACACGGTCGTCGCCCTCGGGCGACGGATTCTCCCCAAAGCCGTTGATGCCGATGAAGTGGAGCGCTGTCTCAAACTGCTTTCGGGCCGCCGGCATCAGGTCCTGACTGCGCTCGCGCTCGCCGCTCCCGGGGTGGCCTTGCGCACGCGCATCGTCACCACGCGCGTGGCTTTCAAGGTCCTGACCCCAGCCGAGATCGCCGATTACCTCGCGAGCGCGGAAGGGGAGGGCAAGGCCGGCGGCTATGCGATCCAGGGCCGCGCCGAGGCCTTTGTGCGCTTCATCAACGGGTCCTACAGCAATGTCGTCGGCCTGCCGCTCTACGAGACCATCGCACTGCTACGCGGCTCGGGCTACCCGCACTGAATCTTCACCATGGCAGGGCTTGACCCTGCCATCCAGTCAGCCCGCATCCGCGGGCTGGATGAATTCGATGGCTTTATTCGTCGCGCCGACGCGCGACGGCTGGGTGGCCGGTTCAAGCCCGGCCACGGTGAGGGGCCTACTTCGCCGGTGCTCTGTTGGGGGTGAATTTCTGCACCCGCATGCCGACATCGACTTCGCCGGTATAGATATTGCCCTTCGAGTCGCTGACGATCTGGTGGATGTTGTGGAACTGGCCCACCTGTTTGCCGTAATGGCCGAAAGCGCCGACCTCTTGCCCGTCGCTGCGCCGCACGATGACCGCTTCCCCATCCGCGCCGTCGGCGATGATCAGATAGGTCTGGTTGCGGTCCGGCCAGAAGGCGAGATCGTAGGATGATCCCGTGCCGCGGGTCTCGGGCCGAATCGCGAATTCCTTTACAAAGGTGCCGTTCTTCTGGAACACCTGGATGCGGTCATTGGTGCGGTCGCACACATAGACGAGGCCATCATTGGCGATCCGCACGCAGTGCACGGGATTGGCGAACTGCTCCGATTTGGGATTGTAGTTGGGGACCTTCAAATCCGTCGGGGTTTTGCCATAGGCGCCCCACATACGCTTGAAGCCGAGCGTGTCGGCGTCGAGCACGATAATGCGGTGGTTGAAATAGCCGTCGGAAAAAAACAGCTCATTGGCCTGCGTGTCGAGCGCGATGCTCGCTGTGCCGCCCAGCGAAGTGGTGTCCTGGCTGCCGGCGATCGGGCCTTGCTTGCCGAACTTGGTGAGAAACTTGCCGTCGCGCGTGAACTTCAGCAGCGTGCCGTCCTTATTGCCGCTGCCGGTCAGCCAGACATTGTTCTTCGCATCCACGAAGATGCCGTGCTCGGTGTCCGGCCAGTCGGGGTTGAAACCCGGACCGCCCCAGGACGACACCACATTGCCCGCGCCGTCAAATTCGATCACCGAAGGCGCGGCCTGACAGCATTTGGAATGCTTGGTGGCGGCAAGATCGACATCCTTGAGCGAGCGCGGGCGCTGGAACACCCAGATATGGTCCTGCGCGTCCACGTTCATGCCGCCGATCTGGCCGATGATCCAATTGTTGGGAAGCTGCTTGGGCCAGGAGGGATCGACCTTGAACTCGGGTCCCTCAGCCAAGGCCGGAAGCGAAGAAGCCAGAACGAATGCAGCGCCTAGACCAAGCAGACAAGCTTTAAAGCGGTTCCTCATCGATGCCTCCCGAAATGTGTAGCGGCAATAGCATCATGCTGTGCCGTCTTTGTTTACCCCGCGCCGATTCTACGGCGTCATGCTCGGCGTGAATTTCTGGATTCGCTTACCCGTGTCGACTTCGCCGGTGTAGAGATTGCCCTTGGCGTCGACCGCCATCACATGCACCCAGTGGAATTGGCCGGGCTGGCGGCCGCCATGGCCGAATGTGTTCAGCACCTGGCCGTCGGAGCGGCGGATCACGCGCACAAAATTGTTCGTGCCGTCGGCCACCAGGAGATACGTGTTGTTCTTGTCGGGCCAGAGCTGGATGTCCCAGGTCGAACCGGACTGTTTGGTGTCCTTGTCGTAGACGAATTCCTTCACGAAAGTCCCGTTCTTCTGGAATACCTGGATGCGGTTGTTGGAGCGGTCGCAGACATAGACCAGGCCGTCGCTCGCGATCTTCACGCAATGCACCGGATTGGCGAATTGCTGGGACGCGGGATTGTACATTGGGATGTTTTCGTCCGATGCCGGCTTGCCATAGGCGCCCCACATCCGCTTGAAGCCCAGAGTGTCGGCATCGATCACCATCACCCGGTGATTGCCATAGCCGTCGGCGAGATAGAGTTCATTGGCGGGCGCATCGAAGAACACGTCCGCGACACGCCCGACGCTGTTGGTGTCCTTGCTGCCGAAGGGCATGGCGCTCTTGCCGAGCTGTTTGACGAATTTGCCCTCGGTGGTGAATTTCAGCAGCATCTGGTCCTTGGCGCCATTGCCGGCAAGAAAGATATTGCCCTTGCCGTCGAGACGCAGCGCATGTTCCTGGTCGGGCCAGTCATAGCCTTCGCCCGGTCCGCCCCAGCCCTTCATGAAATTGCCCGCGGCGTCGAATTCCATCACAGGGGGCGCAGGAACGCAGCATTGGGAAACCGGCGGGTTCTGCGCCGCACCGGCCTCGTCCTTGGTCAGCGAGCGCGGCCGCTGCAAGACCCAGATATGGTCCTGCGCATCGACGGTCATGCCGCCGATCTGGCCAATGATCCAGTTGTTGGGGAGCTGCTTGGGCCAGTTAGGATCGACCTTGAATTGCGGCCCTTCCGCCAGCGCCTCAGATGTCGCGAAGGCCAATCCCAAAAAAAACACAGAGGCGGCAAGCTTGGTGCGATGTGACATCGACATGCAATTCCCCGAATTTTGCGGTGGAGAATCTCTCCACCTTGGTGAGCCGTCTGCGTGATTGTCGCGGCTCTTGCGTATATTAGCGGTTTGCGGCGTGTAGATTCAAACGGAGTTATGCCGCGCGCGAGCAATTATTTCCCGCTAGATTGCCCGAAAGGGAGCCCTCATGCCCAAAGATGTGTTGATCAACGCCGGAGCGGGCGAAGTGCGTGTCGCGGTCATGGAAGACGGCGTGCTGGATCAGCTTTGGCTCGAACGCATCGTCGGTTTCGAGGAAATGCCGGGCCGCAAGCGCGATCGCGCCGCCGCCGGCTCGCGCAGCATCGTGGGCGACATCATTCTGGGCCGGGTGCAACGCGTGCTGCCGGCGATGCAGGCCGCTTTCGTCAATGTCGGGCTCGACCGCGCCGGATTTCTTGCCGCGCGCGAGGCGCGGCCCCGCACCGCCATCTTTCGAGATGATCCGTATACAGATGAAGATCGTCAGCTTCGCATATCCGATTTCGTGCGCGAAGGCGAAGAGATCGTGGTCCAGGTGGTGAAGGACCCGATCGCCGAAAAAGGCGCGCGGCTTTCCGCCAACATCACGATTCCGGGGCGGTTGCTCATCCTGGTGGCGAATTCGCCAGGGGTCGCGCTTTCGCGGCGCATCGAGGACGAGACGGAACGCGCGCGCCTGACGCAAATCGTGCAGGATTTCGGAAACGACAAGACGGGCGAGCTTATTACCGGCGCGGGCTACATTCTGCGCACCGCCGCCATCGGCGCAAGCGTATCGGAGCTGCGCGAGGATGCAGCGCGGCTCTGTACGGCCTGGAGCGGCATCGCGCGAGAGCGCAAAAGCGCCACAAGTCCGGCGATTCTGCATATGGACCTCGGCCCCGTCGAGCGGGCCTTGCGCGATGAGGTGGATTCAAGTGTCAGCCGTGTGCTGATTGACGACCGCGACGCGGTTGCGGTGGCGCGCGGCTATGCAACGCGGGCGATGCCTGAGCTGCTCCCCCGCATCCAGCTCCACGACAGCCGCACGCCCTTGTTCGAAGCCTGGGGCATCGAGGACGAAATCGCGCTTCTCGTGCAGCCCCGCGTGCCTTTGCTCTCCGGCGGCTGGATCACCATCGAAGCGACCGAGGCGCTCACCGCGATCGACGTCAATTCGGGAAGCTATATCGAAGCGGGCGGTCTGGAAGAGACCAGCCTCAAGGTCAATCTCGAAGCTGCGGAAATGATAGGCCGGCAATTGCGCCTGAGAGGGGTAGGGGGGTTGATCGTGATCGATTTTATCCACCTCGCCTCGGAAGGGAACATCAAACGGGTGCTGGAAGCGCTGACTCTCGCCTGTGCCAAGGGCCGTGTGCCCAGTCAGATCCTCGGCATGTCGGAATTCGGCCTTGTCGAGATGACGCGCAAGCGCGTGCGAGATCCCTTGGCGACGCGGCTGACCGAGGACTGCCGCCGCTGCGACGGCCATGGAAGGCGCAAGACGGTGGAAACGGTTGCGGTGGAGATGATGCGCCGCATCGAGCGCGCCGCGGCGGCAGCACCAGGAAAAGAGATCGTGCTGCGCGCGGCTCCCGTGATGGTCCGCTGGCTGGCGGCCCATGAAGACGAGATCCGTTCCGCGTTGGCGCGCCGCGGCGTGGCGCGGGTTCGCTTTGAGCCCAACACCGAACAACGACGCGAGAATTTCGATGTGGAAACGTTAAGCTGAATCTGCGTTTGCATGAGATGACACATTCGCGCATTTGCCCGATTTGCCGCCGCGCTCTTGGCGAGGAAGCACAGGAGAAGCGGTTTCATCCCTTTTGTTCCAAGCGCTGCGCGGATGTGGATCTCGGACGCTGGCTGAAGGGCAATTACGCGATTCCCGCGGTGGAAGCCGACGAGACAAGCGAGGAGGCGGGCAGCGAAAACGATGAACCGGATCAGAACGGCAGTCCACCACCCATAAGGCACTAGCGCCGGTTGTCCCTATTTTCGGTGGCCCGCCCACGTCATCGTCATTGGATATCCTCATCACGCCGAGCGCCTGTCGCCCTGAGTGGCGCGAACGGGCGCCGGCTGCTCTTCTAAGATGGCGGCCGTCTTGCCGAGTTCAAGGAATTGTTCCGCCGAGCTTGTCGCGAAGAGATGCATGGTTCGGGCGACGATGCCGGTCCACCCCGTTTGATGGCTCGCACCGAGACCGGCTCCATTGTCGCCGTGGAAGTACTCGTAGAACAGGATCAGGTCGCGCCAGTGTGGATCCTCTTGAAACTTCCGGGTTCCCCCATATACGGGCCGATGGCCATGATCGTCCCGCAGGAAGATGCTGCTTAGCCGGCACGCAATCTCCTCGGCTATTTGATACAGAGTCATCTGCCGCCCGGAGCCGGTAGGACATTCGATTGTGAAGGCATTGCCGTAATAGGAGTAGTACTGCAGAAGGGCGCGGATAATCAGTATGTTCACCGGCATCCAGATCGGCCCGCGCCAATTGGAGTTGCCGCCGAACATGCCGCTGTCGGATTCGGCTGGCAGGTACGACACGCTGTAATCCTTGCCTCCCGCGCGGAACACATAGGGATGCTCGGCGTGGTACCGGGAGAGGGCACGGATGCCATGGCGGCCTAAGAATTCCTTTTCATCCAGCATCGTGTTCAGCACACGGCGGAGCTTGGTCTCGTTTAGAACCGCAGCCAGTCTTCGGTCCGCATAGCCGCGCAAGGCCGGATCGTGGATGAAGGTCCTCATCTCGGGGCGGGCGTCGAGGAACGTCTTCAAGCGCACACCCAATTCCGGGTATTTTTTCATGACCCTTCCATCGAACATGGTGACCGCGCACAAGGGCAGGAGCCCCACCATCGAGCGCACCTTCAGCCGCTGTGCCCCGCCATCGGGCAGCCGAAGCACGTCGTAGAAGAACCCATCTTCCTCGTCCCACATTCCCACGCCATCGCCGGAGTTAACCAATGCCGTTGCGATCCACAGAAAGTGCTCGACAAATTTGAGGGCCATTTCCACGTAGCTGGGCTTGAACATCGTCAGTTCGCAGGCGATCTCCGTCATGTTCTGACAGAAGAGCGCCATCCATGCGGTGCCGTCGGCCTGCTCCAGGTAGCCTCCAGTGGGGAGTGGCGCGCTGCGATCGAACAGACCGATATTGTCGAGCCCCAGAAATCCGCCCTCGAAGGCGTTCTTGCCGGCCCGATCCTTCCGGTTCACCCACCAGGTGAAATTGAGCATCAGTTTATGAAAGGCGCGTTCGAGCCACTCGATGTCGCCCTGCCCGCGGCGCATCTTGTCCAGATTGTAGGTGAAGAACGTGGACCAGGCATGCACCGGCGGATTGACATCGCCGAAGTTCCACTCATAGGCGGGAAGTTGTCCGTTCGGATGCAGATAGGTGTCGCTCAGCACCAAGTCCAATTGCTGCTTGCCGAAATCTTCGTCCACCATTGTTAGCGCCAGAGCGTGGAAAGCAAGGTCCCAGGATGCATACCAGGGGTATTCCCACTT
>DASQIQ010000142.1:0-4227 GCA_035631495.1 Micropepsaceae bacterium | reverse complement strand
AGCACGACAAAGCGCGCTTCGAAACGATTGCCATCTCCTACGGACCCGACGATGGGAGCGCGATTCGGGCCCGGATGCAGGCCAGTTTCGACCGTTTCCTCGACGTGCGGGGAAAGACCGATTTTCAGCT
Source organism: Micropepsaceae bacterium (assembly GCA_035631495.1). Taxonomy (GTDB): domain Bacteria; phylum Pseudomonadota; class Alphaproteobacteria; order Micropepsales; family Micropepsaceae; genus CAIYRG01. The sequence goes on along the minus strand of DASQIQ010000142.1, from coordinate 4,097 downwards.
CGCGACTTTATTGCGGCAATTGGAGGTGGACATTCTCGTCGACCTCAAAGGTTACACCGATGGTGCCCGAACCGGAATCTTTGCGCGCCGCCCGGTACCCATCCAAATAAACTATCTGGGTTATCCGGGCACCATGGGCGTGGACTATATGGACTATATTCTAGCCGACCGGATCGTCATCCCCGAGGGGAAAGAATTCTGTTTCAAGGAAAAGATCGTCTATCTGCCAGACACCTACCAGGCGAACGACGACAAGCGAGGCATCGCCGAGCACACGCCCAGCCGAGCCGACGCGGGATTGCCGGATACAGGCTTCGTCTTCTGTTCGTTCAACAACAATTACAAGATCACGCAAGAAACATTTGACGTTTGGATGCGCTTGTTGCGCGATGTCGACAACAGCGTGCTCTGGCTGTTGGAAGACAACAGCGCAGTGCCACGCAATCTCAGGCGCGAAGCCGAGAGCCGTGGCATCGCCGCAGATCGGTTGATTTTTGCGCCCCGTCTCATTCTGGAAGAGCACCTTGCACGCCATCGCTTGGCGGACCTGCATCTCGATACGCTTCCGTGCAACGCACACACGACGGCGAGCGATGCGCTTTGGGCTGGGCTTCCCACACTCACCTGTACCGGCGATAGTTTTGCAGGGCGAGTCGCGGCAAGCCTGCTCCAGGCCGTTGGGTTGCCGGAATTGATCACCCATTCGCTCGGCGATTATGAAGCCCTCGCCCTGAAGCTGGCGCGCGATCCCGGTGCGCTTCTCGCTATCAAAGAGAGGCTCGCGCGCAATCGGCAAACCTATCCGCTTTTCGATACGGAGCGATTTACGCGCAATCTTGAACGCGCCTATACCATGATGTGGCAGCGTCATCAGGACGGAGAGGCGCCGGCGAGCTTCGAAGTGCAGCGCCCCGTTCCGGCAGGGATGCCGTGAGAGAACCGCGGGTTCGCTTCTATCCGGCATCGAAGTCGCGGGCGATGACCGCATTGGCGCGGAGCAATTCCGCGATGTCGTCCGTTGAGAGATCGAGCACATCCTTCAATACCGCTGCTGTGTCGGCTCCTAAACCAGGCGGATAGGCGCGTCCTTCGGGTGCGGCATCGGTGAACTTCATCGGGTTGCCGGTGACGGAAGCCTTGCGGCCGTCGCTGCTTTGAAGATCGAGCACCATGTTGCGATGACGCAATTGTGGGTCCTTCATTACACGATCGAGTGTGTTGACGACTCCGACCGGAATCTCTTCGGCTTCCAGGATGGGAATCCATTCATCCGCTGTGCGCGCGCGGAACGCCTCTTCCAGCATCGGCCACAGCGTGTGCTTGTGTTTGAGGCGCTCGCTGTTGGTGGCGAAACGGGCATCGGCGAGCCATTCGTCGTGGCCCAGCGCGCGCGCCAAGCCCTGCCACATCCGCTCGGTGTTGGCGGTAATCACGATATGAATGCCGTCCTTCGCTTCGAAGGAGCGATAGGTCGGAATCGATTCATGGCCACGGCCCTGACGGCCCGGCACGACGCCTGAGTGCATGTAATAGGCTGCCTGATAGCACAGCATCGCCGCTTGGCAATCGAGCATGGAGATGTCGATGGAATCGCCGAGGCCCGTCTGGTGGCGCCGGTTCAAGGCGGCGAGCACCGCGATGCCCGCATAAAGCCCCGCCGCCAGATCCCCGATGGGGATGCCGGCCCTGACGGGCGCGCCGCCGGCCTCACCGGTGAGACTCATGCCACCGGACAGCGCCTGCACGATCATGTCGTAGGCGGGCTTGTTGCGATAAGGACCATCCTGACCGAAGCCGGAAATCGAACACCAGATCAGCGAGGGTTTTTCCTTGCGCAGCGCCTCGACCGACAGGCCCAGACGTTCGAGCACACCGGGGCGAAAATTTTCCATGACGATATCGCATGAAAGGGCAAGCCGTTTCACCAGGTCGCGGCCCGCACCCACTTTCATGTCCACCGCGATACAGCGTTTGTTGCGGTTGATGCAGAGGTAATAGACGCTGTCCTCGCCCACGAAATGCGGCGGCACGACCCGAATGGGATCGCCTTGCGGCGGCTCGAGCTTGATGATGTCGGCGCCGAGGTCGGCGAGAATCTGCGTGGCGTAGGGGCCGGAGAGAAACTGCGTCAGATCCAGAACGCGAATGCCGCTAAGGGGTTGGTCTCTGCCGTCTGCGGCCATCCGGTTACCGCTGGAAAATGTGAATCGAGCAGGCGCCATGATCAAAGCCGGAAATCCCGCCCCCGGTCGCATGCGTCAAGCCGGTTTTCGCGCCTTCCACCTGACGCGGGCCCGCTTCGCCGCGCAATTGGCGCACGATCTCCACCACCTGCGCCGCGCCCGTCGCGCCCACGGGATGGCCCTTGGCGAGCAGCCCGCCGGAAGGATTGATGGGGATGCGCCCCGAGAGGCTGGTCGCGCCGCTCTCCAGCAGCGCCGCTCCTTCGCCGCGCGGACAAAAGCCGAAGGCCTCGTAATAGAGCAATTCCGCGATCGAGAACGCGTCATGCACTTCGGCGACGTCGATGTCCTGCGGCCCGAGCCCCGCTTCCTCGAAAGTCTCGGCCGCGCCACGCACGGTGATTTCCGGGCTCGTCATGTCGCGAAAGCCCGACATGAATCTGCCGCTGGTCAGATGAGATGCGCGCACTTCGATCGGATCGCCGCGGAATTGCCGCGCTACTCTGTCCGAGGCGAGGATGATCGCTGCCGCACCGTCGCCGGTGGGGCAGCATTGCAGCAGCGTGAACGGGTCGGCGATCATGCGCGAGGTCAAGACTTCGCTCACGGTCACTTCCTTGCGCATCTGTGCGTCGGGATTGAGCGCACCGTTTCGGCGATTCTTCACCGACACGCCGGCGATCTGTTCCACCCTTACGCCGTAGTCATGCATGTAGCGCTGCGCGCGCATGGCGTAGAGCGCCGGCATCGAGAGGCCGAGCCTCACTTCCCAATCGTCTTCGTCGAGCGGCAGCGTGCCGCCGCCGAATTTGGTCAGCTTTTCCACGCCGATGACAAGCACCACATCGTAGGCGCCCGAGCCCACCGCGATCACGCCTTGGGCGAGCGCTGAGGAACTCGACGAGCAGGCGTTCTCGACATTGACGATGGGAAGGCCGGCAAGTCCGATGCGGCCCATGATGCGCTGGCCGATCATGGCGCCGCCGCGCGCGGTACCGGAATAGACTGCCTCGATGCGTTTGCCCTCGATGCCCGCGTCCTTGATGGCCGCCTTCACCGCCGGCCAGCCGATATCGGTGATGTTCTTGTCCGGATATTTGCCGAACGGGATCATACCGACGCCGATGACGGAAACACCTTTCATGGATTTGCCAGCCGGAAGACAAAGGTTTCGATGGGTCCGTTCTCATCCTCTCCCACCACGCCCATGCCGACTTCGACGGCATCGCCGATGGCGAGGCTATCGCCTTGAAGATGCGTGAACACGCGCGCGCCATTGGGCAGGTCGACATAGCCGATGCGCATGGGCTTCTTCCATTTCTTCGCCGCCACATGGACCGTGCTGAAGGCGTAAAGCGTGCCGATGCGCGGCATGGCTTGAGGCTCGATCGCTTCGCTCATGCAGACGCAGCAAACGGGCGCGCGGGGGAAAGTCTGATTGCCGCAATCCTTGCAGATTCCGCCGATAAGGACGGCGCGTCCGTCCCGCATCTCTGCGGCATCGCCGCAAAGCCGCGCCCGCGCGAGAGTCTCTGCCGCTTCAACCGCCATGCGATTTACAATTCCCTCATCCTCAGCTTGCCGAAGGATGTACAACGGAATCGCGTTGCGCGTAAATGCGAGGCTGAACACGCGGGCATGGGGGCCGGGCGATGAGCGGGAAATCCATCGGCGCGCGCGTGCTGCGCACGGAGGATGCACGCCTTCTCACCGGAAAGGGCGAATTCGTCGACGACATCCAACTGCCCGGGATGCTGCATGCCGCTTTCGTGCGCGCGAGCTTCGCCCATGCGCGGGTGAGGGGTGTGGATGCGTCGGCCGCTCTTCGGTTGGCGGGTGTGCGCGCTGTGTTTACGGCCGCCAACATGCCCAACGCGATGCAGGCAACGCGCCTGCCCATGCTGGTGCCCAATC
>DASQIQ010000141.1:0-4754 GCA_035631495.1 Micropepsaceae bacterium | reverse complement strand
CCCCCCAACCACGCTCTTGAAAAGCTGCCGGCTGGTCGTATGGGGTGTCGCGTGATCCATCACGGTGGTTACGTCGGCGATTCCCGCGTTCAGCACCGCAACATTGTGCAATTTCGCATGGGCGCCTGGGGCGTCGAGCCGCACATTCACGTCTAGCCGCGAGAGTTGCGCACCAAGCGCCGCGTAAAGGGCGTGATATTCGGCGTCGCGTTCAAGCTTTGCGCCAAGGCTTGTCACGTGCAGCGCGTTCGAGGCTTCCGCCTGGAATCGCACATGTTCCAACCTTGCGGCAGGTTTCAGCACCAATTCCATCCCGATATTCGCGAGCGTCTGACTTGTGCCTTCGCCGCGATGGGATTCCAGCAAGCACAGGTGCGCGCCCTCCTCCAACACAAGCAGCACGCGGCAATGACTGGCCCGGCCGTCGTCATGCGGCGGCGTCAAGAAGTCGAGATGGAGTGTGGCGCGTTCGCGCACCCGCACTGCGACTCCACCGCGCATCAGCGCAAGCGAGGCCGCACCTAGGGGTAGATCGCGCCCCGCCGCCATGAGTCCAAGATTCTCCTTCACCCAATCGGGCACATTCGCCGCGAGCGCGCCAAGGTCGACAATATCGAGACCATTTGCGGTCCGCGTGCGGTGGAGAAAGCCATTCACCAACAGCAGATGCGCATCCGACGCCGCGAAAACGGTCTCCTCGGCAAGCGTGCCATGAAATGGCGTCATCGGTTCGAGCTCGGACTCGAGCGCATTGGCGAGATCGGTGTATTTCCAAGCTTCCACGCGCCGCGTAGGAATACCGGTCGCGGCAAACGCCTCCATGGCGACGCGCCGGCGCGCGTCAAGCCAGGCAAGCCCCGCGCCCGGAAGATCGGCGCGGTTGCGCGCGAAATCCTCCTGGACAAAATCGGGCTGGGAATCCCGTCGGAACGCGAGCGCTGTCATGCGGCCTCCACCACACCCTCGTAGCCGCTGTTCTCCAATTCCAATGCGAGATCGGCGCCGCCCGATTTCACGATGCGGCCTCCTGCCAGAACATGCACGCGGTCGGGCACGATGTAAGACAGCAGCCGCTGGTAATGCGTGATCACCACCATGGCGCGGTTGGGCTCGCGCAGCGCGTTCACACCCTCGGCCACCAGTTTCAGCGCATCGATGTCCAATCCGGAATCGGTTTCATCCAGAATGGCAAGCCGCGGCTCAAACAGGGCCATCTGAAGTATTTCCATGCGCTTCTTCTCGCCGCCCGAAAATCCGGCGTTCAACGGCCGCTTCAGCATGTCTTCGGGGATCTTCAGCGCGGTGGCCTTCTCCCGCACGAGCCGCAGCACACGCATGGCATCGAGTTCGGGTTCGCCGCGCGCCCGGCGCTGCGCGTTCAACGCCGTCTTAAGAAAGGTCAGCGTGACGACGCCGGGAATCTCCACCGGATATTGCAACGCCAGGAACATGCCCTTTGCAGCGCGCTCCTCGGGCAGAAGCTTGGTCAGGTCCTCACCCTGGTAGAAGATGCGGCCGCCGCTGATCTCGTATCCTTCACGTCCGGCGAGCGTATAGGACAGCGTCGATTTGCCCGAACCATTCGGGCCCATGACCGCGTGAACTTCACCGGCCGGCACCGAGAGCGTGATCCCTTTCAGGATCTCCTTGCCGTCGACCGTGACGTGCAGATTGTCGATTTCGAGCATATTCATCCCACGCTGCCTTCCAGACTGATGCCGACCAGTTTCTGTGCCTCGACGGCGAACTCCATCGGCAATTGCTGCAGCACTTCGCGGCAGAAACCGTTGACGATCAGAGCCACGGCTTCCTCCTTAGGGAAGCCGCGCGCCAGGCAATAGAACAGCTGGTCGTCGGAGATTTTCGACGTCGTCGCCTCATGCTCCACCTTGGCCGACGGGTTGCGGCTTTCGATATAGGGCACAGTGTGCGCGCCGCAACGCGCGCCGATCAGCAGCGAATCGCATTGCGTGTGGTTGCGGGCGTTTTCGGCTCTCGCATTGATGCTGACGAGCCCGCGATAGGTGTTCTGCGCGCGCCCCGCGGAAATCCCTTTGGAGACAATGCGCGAGCGCGTGTTCTTGCCAAGATGGATCATCTTGGTGCCGGTATCGGCCTGCTGGTAATTGTTGGTGATGGCGATGGAGTAGAATTCGCCCACGGCATCGTCGCCGCGCAGGATGCAGCTCGGATATTTCCACGTAATCCCCGAACCGGTCTCGACCTGGGTCCAGGAGATCTTCGAGGCCCTGCCCCGGCAATCGCCGCGCTTGGTGACGAAATTGTAGATGCCGCCTTTGCCCTCTTCGTCGCCGGGATACCAATTCTGCACCGTCGAATATTTGATCTCGGCGTTTTCGAGCGCAACCAGCTCCACCACCGCCGCGTGCAATTGGTTCTCGTCGCGCTTGGGCGCGGTACAGCCTTCGAGATAGCTCACGAAAGAGCCCTCGTCGGCAATGATCAGCGTGCGCTCGAATTGGCCGGTCTCGGACGCATTGATGCGGAAATAGGTCGACAATTCCATCGGGCAGCGCACGTGTTTGGGCACATACACAAAGGTGCCGTCGGAGAACACCGCCGAATTCAGCGTGGCGAAGAAATTGTCGGTGACCGGCACAACCGTGCCGAGATATTTCCGCACCAGATCGGGATAATCGCGGATCGCCTCGGAAATCGGGCAGAAGATGACGCCGGCCTCGGTCAGCTTCGCCTTGAACGTGGTGGCGACCGAAACCGAATCGAACACGGCGTCCACCGCAACGCCGGCCAGCAATTTTTGCTCGGAAAGCGGAATCCCCAGCTTCTTATAGGTCTCTAGAAGCTTCGGATCGACCTCATCGAGGTTCTTGGGGCGCTCGGCTTGCGATTTGGGTGCCGCGTAATAATAGGCGTTCTGATAGTCGATCGGTGGATAATGGACGCGCGCCCAATTGGGCTCGGTCATTTCCTTCCAGCGCCGGAAGGCTTCCAGTCGCCATTCCAGCATCCATTCCGGCTCGTGCTTCTTGGCCGAGATGAAGCGGACGATGTCTTCGTTCAGCCCTCTTTCGGCGCGCTCCATCTCGATGTCGGTGACGAAGCCATATTTGTATTTCTCGCCGGCAAGGTCCGCGACGCGTTCGGTGGTTTCCAGAACTGCACCCATCTTTACGCTCCTAAGCCGCCAACGCCGTGCGGCGCGCGATCAGGCGGCGCAAGCTGTCAATCGCAGCGTCCACATCCGAATCGCTATTTGTCCAACCGAAGCTGACCCGGATTCCGCAGCGGGCCAGTGCTTCATCCACCCCCATCGCTGCAAGGACATGCGAGGGCTTCACCTTGCCCGAGGAACATGCCGAGCCCGACGACACCGCCACGCCATCAAGGTCCAGCGCGATCAGCGCGGTTTCGGCGGCAAGTCCGGGAATCGCGAAATTGGATGTGTTGGAAAGCCGTTCGGCGGCCGCGCCGAAGATGATCAATTCGGGCGCCATCTGCGCAAGTTCCCTCTCGAAACGGTCGCGCAGCAAACGCATGCTCCTTACGCCATCCGAAAAATCGGCAAGTTCGGCGGCCACGGCCCCAAAGCCTGCGATCGCCGCGACATTCTCCGTGCCCGAGCGGCGGCGCATTTCCTGTCCGCCACCGGCGATCTGGGCAGCAAGGGGCGCGCCGTCGGGCACCAAGAGCGCGCCGGCCCCCTGCGGCCCGCCGAGCTTATGGGCGGAGAGTGTCATGTAATCGGCGCCCCAAGCATCGAAGGACAATTGGGTCCGGCCCGCTGCCTGCACCGCGTCAATGTGAAACAGCGCACCCTCCCCGCCTTCCGATCTGATCAGCTTGGCGATTGCCGGGATGTCCTGCACCACGCCGGTCTCATTGTTCGCGGCCATAATAGAAACGAGCACGCGGCCCTTGCCCTGGATGAGGTTGAGGCGTAGCGCGCTTAAATCGATCATCCCCTGTTTCGTCACCGGGATCTCGGTGAGCTTCAGACCCGGCACCGCTTCGGCAAGGTCCGACGCATTCGCCCGCACGCTTTCATGTTCGATTGCCGAGACGAACAGCCGCGCGATGCGGTCTTCCTGCTCGGCGGCGCCAGCGATCGCCCCGCGCAAAGCGAGCGCATTGGATTCGCTGCCGCCACTGGTGAAGACCACGGACGATGATGTCGCACCGGCAAGGCCGGCGACCGACATTCGCGCCTCCTCGATCCGCGCGCGCGCAACCCGGCCGGCCCCGTGAACGGAGGAGGCGTTCCCGCAAGCGGCGAGCGCAGCCTCCACGGCGAGCCTGGCGGAGGCCCGAAGAGGTGAAGTGGCGTTGTGATCGAGGTAGACCATGATGTTTCTTCTGGGTTCAGGCCGCCGCCGCGCGCGAGGAATCCGTAGCGGCTGCCGCACGGGCCCGGCCCAGCACACGGCGCTCCAGCACATCGGCCAGGGTCACGGATTCCAGGAACACTTCGATCTGGCGGCCCAGCTCCTCCCACAAATCATGGGTGAGGCAGCGCCCCGTGCGGCCAAGGCAGCCCTTGGCGCTGTCCGAACGGCAGCGCGTCGCCTTGATGGGCTCATCGACGGCAACAATGATGTCGGCAATGCGCGTTTCGGCCGCCGGCTGCGCCAGGCGATATCCCCCGCCCGGCCCCCGCGCCGCCAGGACCAACCCGCCGCGGCGCAATTTCCCGAACAATTGTTCGAGATAGGACAGGGAAATCTCCTGGCGGGCAGCGATTTCTGAGAGCCGTACCGGCTCGCTCCCGCTCCCGT
>DASQIQ010000140.1:0-6114 GCA_035631495.1 Micropepsaceae bacterium | reverse complement strand
GGCTCGCTACCCAAGCGTGAATATATGGAAAACGCGCGCAAGATCTGGGAGGAGCTGGGGCTGCCGCCCTTGCAGCCCCAAGCGCCATGGTTCGGCATTTCGCTCGGCGAATGGGACGAGCAGTTCGAGGTCACCGCCAAGCGCGCGGTGGAAAGCGATTACTGGGTGAATGGCGATGTCATCGCGCAGCAGCGGCGCAACGATCTGCCAATGAATACCGAAGTCCGCAGATTGAAGCCAAGGAAAGAATAGAGCCGCCCTCAGCCCCTCGGATTTCTCCGATGAATCCACGAAAAGTCGCCGAACGGTTTCGCTTGAGACAATTCACAGCGTCTGACCTTAAAGACGTCAATGCAGCTCTAATCTCAGGCGATGCAGAGTTTCTGAGTGCGACTATATTTCAATATATCAAGCACGTTGAAACTCTAGATGAAGGCGCACTAATCCAATATCTAAAGACTGCGCAACACGCCTATCCGGTTTCCCAGATAATTTCGGGATTGTCTTATAGGCAATGTGAACGCCCGGGCTACATTGAAGAGGTATTGCGATTCGCTGCTGGGGCAGAGTGGGATAATCAAGACATTGTTCGCTTGTCGGCGTTATTGGCATTGCCTCGAGTAACCAAGTGTACTGCTCAAATAAAATCGATTCTCCGGGCCGCACACCAATTAGACAATCCGGTATGCGCGATGCAGCTTTGACATCGGCACAGACATATTTTGGAATCGCTCGGGAAAACATTCAGTGGGGCAAGGGACCTGACGACATGACTGACAACATGCCAAAAGCTCTCCTAGAGTGGCTAGAAGCAGATGTTCAGTGATGTCGCGAAAAAGCGTGTAGAGAAACCCCTAGTCTCTCACCATGGCCGGCCTCCGAGCCGGCCATCCAGCCGCCGCGCGTCGGCGCAGCGAATGAGCCAGCTAGGCCCACATACGTGAGTCATCGAGCCCGCGGACGCGGGCTCACTGGATGGCAGGGGCGAGCCGTGCCATGGTCAAGATCACGGGTGGACGTCTTCGGTGAACCAGTCGGTCGGCAGTTCATGGCCGAGCCCCACCTCGCGCGCCTTGCGATAAACCACCGCGCCGACCGCGGCGAATTGATAGCCAAGCCCGATATTGTTGAGGAAGCACGTCACCTGATCGGCTGACGTGCGGCCCGGCGTCTGTCCCGCAATAAGTTGGGGGAGCGTGGGCAGAGTATCGAACGCGATTTCCTCCGCCAGCATCCACCCCTTGTTCGCCGTCTTCTCTGGGATCGTGACGCCCTTGGTGAAGAGATGCATCGGCGTGCCGTCATTGCTGTGCAGGACGACGACATCGGCGCGTTTGACCGCTGCGACGTCCACCTCGGGTCGCTTGATCGAGCTGATATGCAGGCCGGGCCGGACCCAGCGCGCGAAGAACACATTGTCGATGGTGTTGGTCGCACACATCGCAATGTCGGCGTTGCGGATCGCCTCTTCGGGCGTTTCCACCGGTGTCACTTTGATGCCGAGCTTCGCGCTCCACTCGCGCGAAAAGCTTTCGCGGTTCGCCTTGTTGGGGCTGAAGCAGCGGATCGTCTCGACATTGCGTACCGCGCACACGCCCATCAACTGCGCGCCCGCCTGCCAGCCGGAACCGAGGATACCCACGTCCCGCGCATCCGTTCGCGCCAGATATTTCGCGCCCAGCGCGTTGGCGGCGCCGACCCGCATTCGCTGGACCACCCCGTCGGGGAAGATGGCCAGCGGCTCGCCGGTCTCGCTGGAAAACAGCAGCACGAGCCCGACATAGCGCGCGTTCGGCGCCGAAGGCACCTTCACGCGGCGCTCATTGCCGCCTTCTTTTGGCCAGGTGATGATGTCGGAATTGATCCGCACCGCGCCGACGCCCAGCTTGGGCACGATGCCGTCCATCGACTTCAGACTGTAGAGCGCATCGGGGCGTGTGGTTTCCGAGAACGAATCCGATCGGGTGCGCGAGACGCCCCGCCCATGAGCCAGCTCGCGATAGGCATCCTCCAGCACCTCGATGCAGTCCTTCATCGAAAGCACGTTCTCGATGTCGGCGTTGGACAGAATGAGAGTCATCGCGCTCCTCTAAGGCTCGCCAGCCAGTCGCGGGAAATCCTTGGGCGGCCGGCGGTGATGCGTCGCTGCCTCATAGGCCGCCGCGATGCGGATCAGCACCGGCTCGCTGTAAGCACGGCCGAGAAAATCGATCGAGACCGGCAGCGCGACTTGTTTGGGGCCGACAAGCTCGCCCGGCAGTTTGCCGCCGTCCGGACCGCGCGTCACGGCGCGGTCATAGACTTCGCGCGTGAACCCCGCGGGCACCGCGATGGCCGGCAGGCCCGCATTGGGGCTGAGGCGCGGCGTGAGCGGCGCGCGCAAATCGATCGGCCTCTCCACGGTGCGCTCATATTCCACGCCATCGATCACGACGGTGGTGGTTTCCTTGACCGATTTCAGCGTCGTGGGTTCGACGGGATTGGCCAGCAGCGGCGCCGGAATGGTCTTGGTCGGATAGACCAGAGCGTCCAGCTTGTTGTCCGCCATCACCTTGTTGACCAGCATCTGCAGAGTGGTGCGAACCGCGTGCCATCCGCTGATATCGAGGTCGCCCACAGCGATCTTGCGCAACAGAACCGTTCCGTCGCTCTTCTTTCTCAAGCGCTGTGTCTGCGCGAGCATGTCCTCGAGCCGCATCTTGGGCGGCAAGGTCACGCCGTCGATGGGAGCATGATCGAAGAAGGTCGAACGGTCGATCAGGTCGCGCACGCTTCTGATGTTCTTGTCGCCGCGTTCGCGCAAATAGCGGTTCATGACGAAGAGCAATTCGCCGGAGGTCGGCGGCTCGCGCTCCGCCAGCAGCCTTATGGTCAGCTCCGGCGGCAATTGCGCCGGCTTGCCCGCGATGTCGACGCTGCGCGCCACGACGGGCGTCGCCTTCGGAAACAGCTCCTTGTAGACGGCCGCCAGAGTGGGAGCATCGAGCGCCGGCATGATCTCGGCAATCGCGTCCTTGAAGAGCGCGCCGTGCGGGCCCGGATCGACGATGGTCGCGCCGGCTTTGGCCAGATCGCGCACGGCCTCTTCGGCGATGCGCACGCTGTCCTCGTCCGCCTTGGTGAAGACCTGCATGAATTCGCGCAGCACGCCGATGCGCACGCCCTTGAGATCGGCGTTCTCGGCGAAACTTTCATAGGCGCGCCCGGGCATGCGCCCCATGCTGTCCGCGGTGGCCGCATCCCTTGGATCATATCCGGCAAGCGCGGAGAGCACGGTGGCGGCATCCTTGACGCTTCGGCACAGCATTCCGGCGCGGTCGCGCGTCAGGGATGCCGGTATCAGCCCCGCGCGGCTGACCAGGCTGTGGGTCGCAACGATGCCGACAAGGCTGTTGTTCGCCGCCGGATTGCGCGCCGACGGGCCAGTCTCCTCGCCGATGCCGCACATCACCAGATTGGCGGCCACCGCCGCGCCCGGTCCGCCGCTGGACCGCCCAGCGCTGCGGCTCGTGTCATAGGGATTGCACGTCGTGCCGCCATAGGTGCTGCGGTCGCCGGAGGCATATTCGCCCATATTGCCTTTGGCGAGGATGATCGCGCCCGCTTTGCGCAGCCGCGCGACGATCTCGGCATCCCTGGGCGGCCGGTCATTGGCGTAGTCCGCAGCGGCGCCGCTGGTGCTGCGCATATCGAAGGTGTCGAACTGGTCCTTGATGGCGAAGGGGATGCCGTGCAGCGGACCTTTGAGCTTGCCCGTACGCGCGAATTCCTCGTCCAGCGCTTTGGCCGTTTCCAGCGCGTCGGGCATATCGGGATTGTTGTCGGCGGAATCGGTCTTGGACCGTTTCCCGCGCAAATTCAGTGTCATCAGGGCGCCGAGCTTCCCGGCTTTCTCCTTGGGCTCGATGTCGCCGAGCACGAAGCCCGTTTTGGCATCGACGACGCCGTTCACGCAGGCGCCGTTATAGGCTTCGATCCGCTTCAGGTAATAGGTCACCAATTGCGTGGCGGTGAGCTGTTTGGCCAGAATGGCGCGATGGACATCGGCGATGCTCGCCTCCTCGAGCCGGAAATTCCGCCCCTCCGCGCTCATGGCCGGAGCAGCGGAAACCGTGAAAATAAGCATGCCAAGCAACGCGAATGCTCTAACTGCCGGTTGCAAAGCCCGGTGCCGACTTGCCATTTTGGGTACCCTCCAAGCATCCGAATCCCTGCGCCGAGACGCCTTTTCCGGCCCGACGGAACACAATACTCTAACTTCCGTTGCGGCAAACCGGCTAAGTGGCCGGACCAGGGAGAGGGACCTATGAGATCGGGATTTGTCTTGGGCGCATGTTCGCTGGCCGTCGCTGGCATGCTCGCCTCTGCCGGGCAGGCTTTCGCGCAAAGCCATCCGGAATTCGTTCCTCTCGGCCGCGTGAGCGCCGCGATGTACCGCCCGGATTCCGGTCCGGCGCCGCATATCGCCTTCCTGGTTGCGCACCGCACCGCCAACAATCTGAACAATATCGCCTGCACGGAATTGTCGAAGCGCGGCTTCATGGTGATCTGCTTCAACACGCGCTTTATCAACAACGAGGCCGCGGTCCGCTGGGAAGAGACGCCGCTCGACGTGAAGGCCGCGGTCGAATTCGCGCGCAGCCAGCCGGGCATCACCAAAGTGGTGCTGCTCGGACATAGCGGCGGCGCGCCGCTGATGAGTCTTTACGAAGCGATTGCCGAGAATGGCATCGCCTATTGCCAGAACCCGGCGAGGATCGTGAAATGCGCCAACAATGTCGGCGGCCTGAAGCCCGTCGACGGCATTGTCTATGCCGATGCCCATCCGGGAAATCCGGTCCAGGCTTTGCGCGACCTCAATCCATCGGTGGTGATGGAGAACGGTAAGATCCGGGTCATTCCCGAACTCGATCCGTTCGACCCCAAGAACGGCTTCAACCCGAAAGGCGCGTCGCATTATTCGAAGGAATTCCAGACGCGGTATTATGCGGCCCAGTCCAAAGCGATGAACGATCGGCTCGCCAGGGTGCTTGCCGCGCAGGAGAGCATCAAAAAGGGCGACTACCGCTACCCCGACGATGACATCGTTGTTATTCCGGGCGGCGGCAATCCCGGCGCGGGCGCGGGCGGCGACGGCGTCCTGATCGCGATGGACCCGAACATCCCCGAGCTCATGAGCACCGCGCGGCCCGAGAAATTGCTGAAGAATGACGGCTCGATCGTGACGCAGGTGGTCAAAAGCGTCGCCGTCCCGGAGCCCGGGATGGCGAAAGCCAATCGCGCTTTCGATACGGGGACGAAGATCTTCAACTTCAAATCCTTCCTCAGCGCCAATGCGATGCGTTCAACCAATTCGCTCGACGGTCTGGATGATTGCTCCAGCAACAACTCCACCACTTGCGCCGTGCAATCGATCAAGGTCCCGATCATGGTCGCCGCCATGGGCGGATATCATTTCGTCCGCGATCAGGAGATCATCTATGACAAGTCGATAGCCGCGGATAAGGACTATGTCGTGATCGAAGGCGCGGTGCACGGTTACACGCCCTGCAAGCCTTGCGAAAGCACGCCGGGCCAATATTCCAACAGTGTGAAGAATCTGTTCGATTACATCGCCGCGTGGACGAATAAGCGGTTCTAACGGACGCGAGCTTGGAGATTGTCATGAAATTTCATGCGTTGATCGCCGCCTTCCTTTGCGCCGCCGCTCCGGCGGCGTTTGCCCAGACGGCTTGGCCGAACCAGAAGGAAGCCGACTACGTCATCAAGGATTTCCACTTTGCGGACGGCGAGACGATCCCTGAGCTGCGGATGCACTACATGACGCTCGGTACGCCCAAGCGCAACGCCGCCGGCGAAATCGTCAACGGCGTGCTGCTGCTGCACGGCACCAGCGGCACCGGCAAGAACTGGCTGCTGCCCTCGCTTGCCGACGAGCTGTTCGGTCCCGGCCAGCCGCTCGACGCGGGCCAGTATTTCATCGTGCTGCCCGACGGCGTCGGGCGCGGCGGCTCGAGCAAGCCGAGCGACGGCCTGCGCGCCAAGTTCCCGCACTACCGCTACCGCGACATCGTCGAGACCGAGCACCGCATGCTCACCGAGGGCCTCAACGTG
>DASQIQ010000139.1:0-2622 GCA_035631495.1 Micropepsaceae bacterium | reverse complement strand
CGTGCCATGAATGGGCGTCGTGTTTTGGAGGTGCTCCGTGTCCGAATCGTACCGCTCGCGAAGGCATGCGCTGGAGTGCCTGCGCTTGGCAGCGGACTGTGCGCAATTGGCGCGCGCCGTTCATAGCCCTGCTTTGCGGTCGCACTTCCTTCGGATGGCGAAACTATGGCCTACCCTGGCGGATCGCGGCTCGATCATCCCCGGACGCACGATCAACTAGACGGGTTGCTCACTCTTCCTTCGCCCTTTGGTATTGCCCTGAACCGCCGTCGAAGGCGGCGTCAAGAAGGCGTCGAACCGCTCCCTCACGATGGCGTAGCACTCGCAGGATGCCTTTTCGAGGCCGGCACGATCGAGAATTTGAATCTTCCCCCGGCGATAGCTGATAAGGCCGGCGGCCTGCATCGATTGCGCCGCAAGAGTCACCGATTTGCGATTGGCGCCCAACATGTGCGACAGGAATTCGTGGGTGTATGCCAGGACTTCGCCTTCGGCCCGATCATGCATCATGAGGAGCCACCGGCACATTTTTTCTTCCGTTGAATGCATGGCATTGCACGCGACAGTCTGCTGAACCTGCGACAGCAGCGTCTCCGAATAGCTGACGAAGAGATCGCGCACGTGTTCGCTGTGTTTGAATTCCGATTGCAACACTTCGATCGGACAGCGAAGCATGTCGCCCTCCAGTTGCACCAGACATCGATTGAAGGAGACGCGGCTATACATGGCCGCAAAGAGACCGAATGCTCCTTCGCGGCCGATGTTTGCGGTCTCGATTGCCGAGCCGTTCTCCAAGACGGTCAATAGCGAGAGCACAGCGCCTCGCGGGAAATAGGCGTGCTTGAGCAGGCCGCCCGCCTCGCAGACGACGGCGCCAAGCTCGAGTGTGATGGGCTCAAGATGGGGGTCGATCCGCTTGCGGCTGGCAGTCTCCAAGGCCCCGAGCAACCGATTGTTCCGATCATGAAGTCTCTGAGCCTGGGCCATGACGATATCCTCGAAAGTGGTTCGGCCCGGTTAAGCGGGGAATGGCATCGCGCTCTTATGTCTACTCTGCGCCCCATGTCCCGGGCTTGTACAGAAGGCCTGAAGGAATCCATAAGAAGGCCATGACCGTGATCGCGAGCCCCGGCCTGGAACGGCGCCTGAAAGCGGAAGGCGCGGGCGAAATCCTGTTCGATTCCTTCACCCGGGGGCGCTACGCCACCGATGCTTCGTCCTATCAGATGATGCCCTTAGGCGTCGCCGTCCCCCGCACCATTGCCGAGGCCGAAAAGGCCATCGCCGTGGCGCGGAGCGAGGGGGTGACCGTGCTCGCCCGTGGGGGCGGGTCCTCGCAATGCGGCCAGACGGTTAACCATTCGCTGGTGATCGACTGTTCGAAGTACCTGAACAAGATTATCTCGCTCGATGCGGCCGGGCAGACCTGCGTGGTGCAGCCGGGCATCGTGCTGGACGAGCTGAACCGTCAGCTGAAGCCGCACGGGTTGTGGTTTCCCGTCGATGTGTCGACGGCCTCGCGCGCCACCATCGGCGGCATGACCGGCAACAATTCCTGCGGCACGCGCTCGCTGCGCTATGGCACCACGCGCGACAACATCATCTCGGTTAGCGCCGTGCTGCCCAACGGAGCGCCGGCATATTTCGGCGCCGTGTCGGCGGATTTGTCCGAGCTGCCGCCCGATTCCGCTTTGCGCCCCATCGCCAAGCAATTGCTGGCGCTGGGCGCGCGCGAAGCGGGCGAGATCGAAGCGCGCTTCCCCAAAGTCCAGCGCCGCGTCGGGGGATACAATCTCGACGCGCTGGTCCCGAAGAACACCAAGAACAATCTCGCGCATATCCTGGTCGGCTCGGAAGGCACGTTGGCGTTCTCGACCAAGATCGAGCTGAAGCTTTCGCCCGTGCTGGGCAAGCGCGTCGTCGGCGTGTGCCATTTCGGTCAGTTCTACGAAGCGATGAACGCGGCGCAGCATCTGGTCACGCTGGGTCCCATCGCGGTGGAAGCCATCGACAAGACCATGCTGGACCTGGCGCGCGACATTCCGCTGTTCCGCGACACCATCAAAAAATTCGTGCGCGAAGATCCCGAAGCCCTGCTGCTGGTCGAGTTCGATGAGGGCGATGAGGAGAACGAGCGGCGCATGAAGCGGCTTTCCGAGATGATGGGCGATCTCGGCTTCTCCTGGGACAAGATCGGCGCCAAATGGGGCGGCGTGGTGGAGGTGCGGGATGCGGTCCTGCAGGCCGCCATTGCCGAGGTGCGAGCCTCGGGCCTCAACATCATGATGTCGATGAAGGACGAGCGCAAACCGGTGTCCTTCATCGAGGATTGCGCCGTGCCCCTCGTGCATCTGGCCGAGTACACCGACAGGCTGACCCAGGTGTTCGAGAAATACGGCACGCGCGGCACCTGGTATGCGCATGCGTCCGTCGGCTGCCTGCATGTGCGCCCGGTGCTGAACCTCAAGCTCGAAAAAGATTTGATCGCGATGCGCGCCATCGCCGAGGAGGCCTTCGCGCTGGTGCGCCAATATAAGGGCTCGCATTCCGGCGAGCATGGCGACGGCATCGTGCGTTCGGAATTCCACGAGCAGATGTTCGGCACGCGGCTGGTGCACGCCT
>DASQIQ010000138.1:0-4100 GCA_035631495.1 Micropepsaceae bacterium | reverse complement strand
CTTGCGCACGGAGATTCTTGTGCCTCTTCGCGTAGAGCGTCCCGGGCTTTGGCCGTCCAACATCGAAGGCTCTCAGCTCCGCAAATGTGCAATCGCGAATCAGAGGAAGAGGAGCCAATCCCTTGCGCCTCACCCAACGTCCATCCGGAGTGCGGCAAAGCTCTCGTTTAAGACGAAAATCGTGAAACACGACGAGCTTTTCATCGCGCGTCATTTGCACATCAAGCTCGGCGCCGTCATAACCCGCTTTTGCCGCCGAAACGAAAGCAAACAGGGTGTTTTCGGGCCACAATTGCGCACCTCCGCGGTGTGCAATATTGACCGGCTTTGTCGCGTTTCTTTTGGGCAACCTGACCTTCACCACAAATGAAAGAAATAATACTATCGAAACTGGCCCAGCATTGTGTAAACTTGCAATATAACGAGGTCAGGCAGAATAGGGACCATGCTCAGAACCGCATTGATCTGCGTTTTTGTAATGGCCTGCGCGGGTAGCGCTTTCGCCGTCAATCCACCGGCGGAGAACGCAGCTGGACTTGTGCTGCACAGCACGCTGAGCTCGGTAACCGGAGAGAATTCCGGTATCGCCGCCCCGATCGCGGATGTGAAGCCGGGCGACACGTTCACCATCACCGGGGAATGCATCACCAGGGTCCATTCCGCCGAGAACCTTCGGGTGGTGTTGACGATCGCCGATATCGCGACCGCCATGCCGGGCTATCGTTCCGTGCTCGCCACCGATCAGGAAATCCGGGCCGGCGGACTTCATGTCCGCGTGCCCGATTTGCCGGAAGCCGCCAACCGGGTTTTCCAGGTGAAGGTTTTCCGTCTCGGCGAGGAGGCCCCGGAAATCTGCGATGCCGGCACCATCCGCATCGGCGCCGTGAGCCCGCGCAAGGTCGGGTGAAATCCTTAACATAATGACGCGACGGCGTTAAAAGAGCCGCAGCGCAATCATGCCCAACGCGCCGGCCGCGATCCACAGCGCGACGCGGACATGGCGCGTGCGCCTTACCTGGGTGATCGCGATCGCCCGCACCGAATCGGGATGCAGGCGCAGGCCGCCGTCGGCGAGCTGCGATGCGATCAGCTCCGTGTCGCGTAAGAGCTGCGGAATGTTCTGAGCCAGCTTCCCCAGGCTGGTGATGCCGTCCGCCGCGTCCCGCAGCCGCGCCTCGGGACCAAGATTGTCCACCATCCAGGTCTCGATCACGGGGCGCGAGGCCTCCCAAATGTCGAAATCGGGATCGAGGTTGCGCGCGACGCCTTCCACCACGACCATGGTCTTCTGCAAGAGGACGAGTTGCGGCTGAAGCTGCATATCGAAACGGCGCGTCGTCGCGAAGAGCTGTTCGAGCAGCCGCGCCATGGACACATCCTGCGCGGTCAATCCGAAGATCGGCTCGCCGACCGCGCGCAAGGCCTGGGCGAAAGTTTCGACATTGTGGATCTTGGGCACGAAGCCATAATCGAAATGCACCTGCGCCACGCGCATGTAGTCGCGCGCGAGGAATCCCGCCAGGGTTTCGGCCATGAAACGGCGCATCGCCGGTTCAAGCCGCCCCATGATCCCGAAATCGACGGCGCATAGGCGGCCATCTGCGTCGATGAACAGATTCCCGGGATGCATGTCGGCATGGAAGAATCCGTCGCGCAAAGCCTGGGTCAAAAAAATCCGCAGCACCGACACCGCGATGCGCTTGGGATCGTGGCCGGCGGCGGCGAGCGTTTGGGCATCGCGCAGCACGGCGCCATCCACCCACTCCGAAGTGCACACTCGTGCGCTGGTGCGCGACCAGTCGACGGCGGGCACATGGAAGGATTCATCGCTCCTCGTGTTCTGCGCCAGCTCCGAGGCGGCAGCAGCCTCCATCCTAAGATCGAGTTCGAGCGCGACGGACGCGGCAAGCGTCTCGACCAGCGCGCGCAGCCTGAGACGCCGCCCCTCGGCAGAGAACCGCTCGGCTATATCGGCGGCGAGGCGGAAGGCTTCGAAGTCGCGGACGAAATCCGCCTCGATGCCGGGGCGGAGAATTTTCACCGCCACGTGACGCGGCGGATCGTCGGTCGTCTCGCCTTCGTGGACCTGGGCGATGGAGGCCGCCGCAACCGGTGGGCCGAAGGTTGCGAAGATTTTGTCGAGCGGACGGCCAAGTTCGGATTCGACAATCCTGCGCGCCTCCGCTTCGGGAAAGGGCGGCAGCCGGTCTTGAAGCGTCTCGAGGCCGCGCGCGACTTCCGGCCCCAATATATCGGGGCGCGTCGCCAGCAGTTGCCCGAGCTTGATCGCCGATGGGCCCATCTGCTCCAGGGCAAGCGCCAGGCGCACCCCGGGTGATAGGGTTTTCTCACTTGCCCTCGCGCGCCCGAGAGCCCGCGCGAAAAACCTGAGCGAGGCGGGCGCATGGCGGGCATATTCGTGCGGCACCAGCGCGTCATGGCGCGCGAGGATCCGCGCCATGCGCAGCAAGGTCCCGACTTTGCTCAGTGTACGGAACACGTGACGCTATACCTTCCAGCCCGAATGCATGGCGGCGATTCCGCCCGACAGATTACGATACTTTACCTGCTCAAAACCTGCTTCCCCGATCGCTTTCGCGAACGCCCTCTGCGAGGGAAACCGTCTTATGCTCTCGGCCAGATAGCGGTAGGCGGCGCCATCGCCCGCCACGAGTTCCCCGAGCCTGGGCAGCACCGAAAAGGAATAGAGATCGTAAAGCCGATCAAGCCCAGGCACCGCCACGCGCGAAAATTCCAGGCAGAGGAACCGTCCGCCCGGCTTCAACACGCGATAGGCTTCGTCAAGCACGTCATCCAGATGCGTGGTGTTGCGGATGCCGAAGGCGATGGTATAGGCGTCCTGGCTCGCATCTTCGATGGGCAGGTCCTCGGCGTCGCCGCAGACCCACGCGATATCGGCTTCATCCGCTTCGGGGCGGCGCCGGCCCTGTTCCAGCATCGGCAGATTGATATCGCAGACCGTGATATCGGCCTGCCGGCCCTTGGCGCGGGTGCGCTTGGCGATGCGGAACGCGATGTCGCCGGTGCCTCCGGCCACGTCGAGTGCGGCCATGCCGGGCTGCGGATTGAGCCAATCGACGAACTGATCCTTCCAAAGGCGGTGGACGCCCGCCGACATCAGATCGTTCATCAGATCGTAGCGCCGCGCCACCGAGGAAAAAATTTCGCGCACCAGCTTCGGCTTTTCTTCCGGCCTCACCTCGGAAAAGCCGAAAGCGACCGTCTCTTTTTCCTCTTCGCTCATGGGCGGACAATAGCCTCAAGTATCAAAACCGGCTACATCGCCGCCTCCGATGCCAGAACTTCCCGAAGTCGAAACCGTTCGTCTAGGCCTGGTGCCCGCGCTGGAGGGGCGCATGCTCACGCGCGTTAACGCAAAACGCGCCGATCTGCGCATCGCTTTTCCGGAAAACTTCGCGGCCCGCCTTACCGGTCGTCGCGTTTTGACGCTTTCGCGGCGGGCGAAATATCTGCTCGCCCATCTCGACAATGGTCAAACGCTGATCATGCATTTGGGCATGTCCGGCCGCTTGACCATTCATGGGCCGGCTGCGCCAACCAGGCCGGGCGGGTTTCACCACAAGACCGCCGATGATGGCAGCGGCGATGGCAAACATGACCACGTCGTGTTCGACACCGATGAAGGTACGCGCATCGTCTTCACCGATCACCGGCGCTTCGGTCTGATGACCATCGCCGACACAAACGCGCTTTCCTCGCATGTCCTCTTTGCCGGCCTTGGACCCGAGCCGCTGGATGAGAATTTCACACCGGCGTTTTTGAGCGCGGCGCTTAAAGGGAAACGCACGCCTATCAAATCGGCGCTGCTTGATCAGCGGGTCGTGGCCGGGCTCGGCAATATCTATGTCTGCGAGGCTTTGTTTCGCTCCCGTATCTCACCCAAGCGTCTGGCGGCGTCGGTGGCTGGACCGCGCGCGGAGCGTTTGGTACCTGCGATCAAGAAGGTGCTCGAAGCTGCCATCAAAGCAGGCGGTTCGTCCTTACGCGATTATGCCAAAGCCGACGGCGAGCTCGGTTACTTCCAGCATCATTTTGCCGTCTATGACCGAGAAGGGCAG
>DASQIQ010000137.1:0-2860 GCA_035631495.1 Micropepsaceae bacterium | reverse complement strand
CAGTTCGAAGCGCTCGTCATCGACGCTGCCCGAGGCATCGATCGCCAGCACGATCTGGACATCGACGGGCTGAGAACCCGGCGTTGGCGCAATGGGGCCCCGCAGCGGGGTGCCGGGCTGCGGTCTCGCCGGAGCGGCTTGTATGGGCTGGGGCCTTATGGTGGACGCGGGTTGCGCCTCGGTGGGCCCCGCAAGACCCAAAGCGAAGGCGAAGGCGGCGGCAGCCCAGCCCCATCTCATGGAATGACCCATCAACGAACCCCTCCCGTCCGGTCGGGCTAAATTAATCGGCCACGCGCGCCGGGCAAGGAAATTCGCCCGTTCGCCGATGATAGATAGGTAACCTGGTGGGCGGACGCGTCTTATTTTCTGTGCTGCCGGTCGGGTCTTAAGGGGGAGCGGGGCGACACGCAATCTTCGCATTCTAGGCGGCCGCGGCCTTCTCATGATAAGGCGCATCCGGCGCTGGGCGCGGTGCGGACATTGGAGGAGTAATGGAGACGGACGCTTTTCGCATCGAGGAAGACACATCGCGTCGCTTCGCCACCCTAAGACTCACCCGCGGGGCAAGCGGCAACAAGATGAGCGCGGAAGAAATTCCGCTGCTCGGGCGCGCCATCCGCGAGGTGGGCAGCCGCAAAGAGTTCAAGCTTGTGCTGGTGCGTGGCGAGGGGCCGAACTTCTGCCAGGGCCGGCTCCCCGATCCCCCCGGCAAGACGCCGACCACCGCGCTCGACATCCGCAGCCGGATCACGCAGCCCATTCTCGACGTCTACGCCGACATCCGTGCGACGCCTGTGCCGGTGATCGCAATGGTGCAAGGCGAAGCGAAGGGCTTCGGCTGCGCCTTCGTCGCGCAATGCGACCTCGTCATCGCCGCGGACGATGCCTCGTTCTCGTTACCGGAGATGGATCATCATCTACCGCCCACGCTTGCCATGTCGGCGATGCTGCACAAGGTGCCGCCCAAACGCATGCTGCACTTGGTCTATACACGCTCATCCATCGGCGCGGCCGAAGCGCTGGCGTTAGGCTTGTTGAGCGAGGTCGCACCGCGTGCCGCCCTTGATGCGGCAGTGGAGAAAACACTATCGCGTCTTCTCGACCGCAACCGCGCTGCTCTTTGTGGCGTCAAGGAATATATAGGCGCGGCGCTTTATACCGATCCCAGCGGCGCAGCGCGTCTGGCCGCGAATCTTCTCGCCTGCGTGCTCTCCTCGCCGAGGGAGGAGTGATGTCAAGCGGCCGCTTGCTGTCGTGGATTGCGAAAGAACGCGCTATACGCATGGTGGCCGCGCGCCTCGTGGAGGAAAGAGACAATGGCTAAGACCAGCCCGCCGCAGCGCCTGATCGTCGGCATCGCCGGGGCATCCGGGGTGATCTACGGCATTCGCGCGCTGGATATGCTCCGCCAGACTGGCATCGAGACGCATCTGGTGATGAGCCCCGCGGCCGAGATGACCATGAGCTACGAGACCGACGTCAAGCCCAAGGCGGTACGCGAGATGGCGACGGTGTTCCATCCCATCGGCGATGTCGGCGCGTCGATCTCTTCGGGGTCCTTCGCCACCATGGGGATGTTGATTCTGCCCTGTTCGGTCCACACGATGAGCGAGATCGCGCACGGGATCACGAGCAATCTCTTGTCGCGCGCCGCAGATGTGGTGCTGAAGGAGCGCCGCCGGCTGGTGATCGGCTTACGCGAGACGCCGCTGCATAGCGGGCACCTGCGCACGATGGCGCAATTGTCCGACATCGGCGCCATCATCGCGCCGATTGTGCCGGCGTTCTATACGCGGCCCAAGACGCTGGACGAGATGATCGATCATTCGATCGGGCGGATGCTCGACCTTTTCGGCATCGACCTCGGAACCGTCCATCGCTGGAAAGAACCTTCGATCCCAAGCCCCAGCGGCATGCGCAAAGGCAAAGGGGTACCGGAAGGTTAACCCTGCCTTCCTATAGTATGGTCAGGCATTCAGGGGTCACTGTTGATGAGTTCAAGAAATGATGGTCCATCGCGTGGCGACGAGCTGCGGGCGAGAGCCGATCCGCAGGCCGCCGCCGCCATCAAGGCGAAGCTGCAACAGGCATTGGCCTTGCACCGCCAAGGCAGACTGACCGCCGCCGAAGCCCTGTATCGCGAAGTGTTGTTGCTCGCTCCGGCCAATTGCGACGCCTTGCATTTGCTCGGCTCGATTGAAATCGAGAAAGGAAATTTTCTAGAGGCCGTCAAATTGATCGAGAAGGCGATAAGAAGCTTTCCCAACGTTGCGGGCTTGCATTCCAACCGCGGGCTCGCATTGCAGGGATTGAAGCGCCTGAACGAAGCTTTGGACAGTTACGAAAAAGCACTTTCGATCGACCCGAACTTCGTGGAAGGGTTGTTCAATCGAGCCAATGCCCTGTTGGAAATGGGGCGTCTGCAAGAAGCGCTGGCCAGCTACGACAAGGTCCTTTGGATACAACCGAATCATGTGGATGCCTTGTTCAACCGGAGCACTGCGCTCAAGGATTTGAACCGGATAAACGAGGCAATAGCGGGTTACGACAAAGCGCTATCGATCAAGCCAGACTTTGCGAAGGCGCTGTATAACCGGGGCAGCGCGCTGGCGCTGTTGAAACAGTACGAGGGCGCCGCCAAGTCCTTTGCGGAATGCCTCAGAGTCTCGCCCTACCACGACTACGCATTGGGAAATATGTTCGATGCACAACTGCATGCCTGTGATTGGAGCCAATATCGGCAATTAACGAAGGACATCAACAACGCTGTTGCTCGCGGCATGCGGGTGGCTTTGCCTTTCACCTTCCTTGCGTACGCAACAGACCCCGGAGACCAATTGCAGTGTTCGGAGATTTT
>DASQIQ010000136.1:0-4591 GCA_035631495.1 Micropepsaceae bacterium | reverse complement strand
CGCGGCGAATTCTTCGAAGAATGCCTCACGCCCCATGGTTTCGAAGCGCCGCTTTACGCTTTCGCGGACTTCCGCGGAAACCGTCGGGATTGGCGACAAGCCGTTCATCAGCGCGTCGAAATAAAGTCCTGTTCCGCCGGTGAAGATGGCGATGTGATCGGCGCTTCGCGCTTCAACGAGCGCGGCGCCCGCCTCCTCGTGAAAGCGGCCGACGGAGTAGCGTTCGCCGGTACTCACATGGCCATAAAGCCGATGCGGGATGCGCGCTTCGTCGGCCGCCGAGGGACGCGCGGTCAGCACCGCGATCTCGCGATAGACCTGCATCGAATCCGCATTGATGATGACGCCGCTGAGATGTTCGGCCAATTCCATAGCCAAGCGCGACTTGCCGCTTGCGGTTGGGCCGGCGATCAGCACAGCGTCCAGGGACATTCCCTTGCCTTCATCCAAAGCGAGAAGCGCTGCCGCGCTCTCCTCACGAAGGGGAGTTTAGTTTAAGTCCTCCCCCGAGGAAGGACCCCAACGCGCGAGTTGCGCATCTTGAGGGTCCATTAAAGGGCGAGTCGTGCCGGCGCAATTTACCTATGTGCTCAATGTCGCCGCCGGGGCCCGCGCCATCGCGGAAGGCACCGCGCGCGCCATTCACGAGGCGTGCGCCAACGCCGCAGAGACGGCCGCCATCGATTGGCTGGCGCCTTCCCGGGCCTTCGACATCCCTTTCGCCGGCGACCCGGACGCGGTCCGTGCCGCTCTCCGTGAGAGTGTGCATGATGATTGGCTGCTCGACCTCAACATCCTCTCTTGCGAAAACCGCCGCAAACATTTGCTCGTCGCCGATATGGATTCCACCATCATCGGCTGCGAATGCATCGACGAGCTCGCGGATATGGTGGGCTTGAAGCCCCAAGTTGCGGCCATCACGGAGCGCGCCATGCGCGGGGAGCTCGATTTTCCCTCCGCGTTGCGCGAACGCGTCGCGCTGCTGAAGGGGCTGCCGCTGGAGGCGCTCGCGCGGGTCTATGCCGAGCGGGTGCGTCTGAATCCTGGAGCGCGCGCACTGACCGCAACCATGCGCGCCCACGGCGCCCATACGTTGCTGGTGTCCGGCGGCTTTACCTATTTCACCACGCGCGTGTCTGAGGATGCCGGTTTCGAGGAGCAGCAAGGCAATCGCCTGCTCGATGATGGGAAATTGCTGACCGGCAAAGTCGCGGACCCGATTCTCGGGCGGGAGGCCAAGCTCCGCGCGCTGGAGGAAAGCGTGGTCCGCTTCGGGCTTGCTCTTTCCGATACGCTGGCGGTAGGGGATGGGGCCAACGATCTCGACATGATCAAGCGCGCGGGGCTCGGCGTCGCCTATCACGCAAAGCCCGTTGTGGCGGCCGCTGCTCAAGCCAGCATCGCGCATGGGGACCTGACCGCTTTGCTCTATCTGCAAGGCTATCGCAGCAGCGAAATTCAACGGCCGTGACGGTTTCCTTCACGATCCGCCCCTGGGCGCCCGCCGACACCGAGGAACTGGGAGAAGTTTTCCGGCGCAGCGTGCGCGAAGTGGCAAGCCGTGACTATCGCCGGGCCCAGATCGAGGCCTGGGTCCTGGCACCCGGCGAAATCGCAACATGGGCCGAGCGCATGAAACACCGCACGACCTTCGTTGCGGAGGAGGAAGGCCGGCTCATCGGCTTCATCCAATATGAGCCGCCGGACCATATCGACATGACCTATGTCCATCCCGAGCGGCAACGCATGGGAGTCGCCAGCGCGCTTCTTGCGGCGTTGGAAAGCCAGGCGAAGGAGCACGGCGTGAAGCTGCTGAATGTGGAGGCAAGCCTCACCTCCCGCCCATTCTTCGAACGCCATGGCTATGTCGTGCTGACGCCGCAAATCGTTCAGGCGCGGGGCCAGGATTTCTTGAACTACCGGATGTCGAAGCGCCTAGCCTAATTTACTGCGTCAGCCTGACACCAATGAAGGTGAGTTCGCCGCCGCGGCTGACCTGAAGCAGCACCACTTTATGGCCGGCCTTGCGCTCCGCATCGAGCTTGGCCGAGACCTCGTCGGCCGTAATCACCTTCTGCTGCGCCACTTCGGTGATGACGTCGCCGGGCCTGATGTTCTTCTGTCCGGCGGGGCTGTCGGCGTCCACCTCGGTGACCACGACGCCTTGGACCTTGGCATCCAAGCGGAAGCGCCGCCGTGAATCCGGAGATAGGGGCGCCAAGGTCATGCCGAGATTGACGTTCACCGGCGGCTTTGGAGCGCCGGGCTTTGCGGGCGTCTTGTTATCGACGCTCGCAACTTTTTCGTCTTCCACAAGCCGCTGGACGGTGATCGGCATGGTCTTGCGCTGCCCCTTGCGCAGCACCTCGATGTTGACGGTTTTTCCGACCGGCTCATCGGCAACCATGCGAGGAAGCGCGCGATTGTCCTGGACGGGGCGGCCGTCAAAGCTAAGCACGACATCACCATTCTGTATGCCCGCTTTGGCGGCGGGACCACCATCCGTCATTCCGGCGATCAGCGCACCGTGCGGCTTGTCCAGCCCCATGGTCTCGGCGATCTCATCCGAGACCTGCTGGATGCGCACGCCGAGCCAGCCGCGCTGGATCTTGCCGCTGGCTTTGAGCTGGGCGACGACATTCTTTGCCGCATTGGCGGGAATCGAAAATCCGATGCCCACCGATCCACCCGTCGGAGAATAGATCGCTGAATTGATGCCGATCACCTCACCGTCCATGTTGAACAGCGGTCCGCCGGAATTGCCGCGATTGATCGGCGCATCCGTCTGGATGAAATCGTCATAGGGGCCCGAATTGATGTCGCGGTTGCGGGCGGAGACAATGCCGGTGGTGACGGTTCCGCCCAGACCGAACGGGTCGCCGATCGCCATCACCAGATCGCCGACGCGGGCTTTGTCCGAATCACCGAATTTCGCCACCGCGAGCGGCTGCTTCGAATTCACTTTCAGGAGCGCCAGATCGGTCTTGTCGTCCTTGCCGATGAGCGTCGCGGGAAGCGAGGTGGTATCGCTGAGGATGACGGTGATTTCGTCGGCGCCTTCGATGACGTGATTGTTGGTGACGACATAGCCGGCGGGATCGATGATAAAGCCTGAACCCAACGACTGAACGCGGCGCGGCCGGTTTCCCCGATCCATGAAGTCCTTGAAGAAATCGTCGAGCGGCGATCCTTGTTGACCTTGACCTTGGCCCTGCGGCGCCTGCGGCGCGGGCGCTTCGTTGGGGTCAGGGCGGCGGCGCAGTGTTTGCGACGTCGAAATATTGACGACCATGGGAAGCAGCCGTTCGGCCAAATCCGCATAGCCTTGCGGCCTTGCCGCTGCTGCCGGCGATACCGCGACCGCTGGTCCCGCAACGGCAGGTTTCGTCGGCACGGCCGGGACGGCAGCTGCTTTGGTCACGGGGGCGGCGGGTGTTGCCGGGGCGCTCCATGCGTCGACACCCAATCCAAGCGACGCAACGGCAATCGCCGATAAGAGACCGGCAACGCTCAAACGGGAGAAGCTATCCTGGCGCATGAAACGATCCTCTAGCGGGCCTGCCGACAAACCGGGCAAGCCCGGCCTGGAGCATTATCTAGCAAAATGGCCGTTGCATAAGGATAGACCGAGGGAACGGTGTTCATTTTCCCTTGATCGCCTTTTTGCTTCAGCCGCCAGCGTCATCATGCTCTGAGGCGGGCGAGTCGGCAAGGCATTCGGCCTCCCGCAAACGACGAGCCGGAAGCCCGGATGGCCGTTGCCTTAGCCGTGAGCCTTTTGGGCTCCCATACTTAACGTCGGCCGCCCGCGGCCGCGCCGCCGCTGAAATAACGGAAGAATTCGCTGTCGGGCGAGAGAATCACCGTGGTGTTGTCGCCTTTCAGAGAGGACTGATAGGCATTCATCGACCGGTAAAAGCCGAAAAAGTCCGGGTCTTGGCCGAAGGCTTCGGCAAAAATGCGATTTTTCTCCCCGTCCCCCTGCCCCCGCGTGATCTCCCCTTGCCGGGTCGCTTCGGCCACGATGACAGTTGCATCGCGATCGGCCTTGCTGCGGATTTCCTGCGAGATCTGTTCGCCCTGGGCACGGAATTCGTTGGCTTCCCGCACCCGCTCCTGTTGCATGCGGCGATAGATCGCGTCGCTGTTCTGCTGCGGCAGATCGGCGCGCCGGATGCGCACATCGATGACTTCGATGCCGAAATTCTTCGTCTGCGCATTCACGCCTTCGCGGATATCGACCATCAGCTTGGCGCGTTCACCCGACAGCACGGCAGCGAAAGTCTGCGAACCCAGGATGCGTCGGACATTCGATCCGAGAATCGGCTGCAACCTCAGCTGTGCAATTTCCTGGTCGGTGAGCGATTGATAGAAGCGCAAGGGATCGGTGATGCGCCAGCGCGCGAAGGCATCCACCACGAGACGCTTGCGGTCCTGGGCAATCACCTCTTGCGCCGGAAGGTCGAGATAGAGCACCCGCTTGTCGAGATACAGGATGTTCTGGAAGGGCCAGGGCAGTTTCATGTGTAGACCCGGCGTGGTGATGACCGCGCGTGGTTCGCCAACCTGCAGCACAAGCGCCAGCTGGGTT
>DASQIQ010000135.1:0-7253 GCA_035631495.1 Micropepsaceae bacterium | reverse complement strand
CTTCTGCTGCGCCTGAATGTCCGGCGCGAGCGGCTTGGCCGCCACGGCCTGATCTTCGGTCCGGCCGCCGGCTTTCAATTTCGCGATGCGATCGCGGATCTTCACCAGCACATCGTGATAGGCCTGGAAATCGGCTTTGGTCGCCAAGGGGCCGTGTCCCGGCACGATCTTTGTTTGCGCGTTGCCGGTCTTCAGAAACTCTTCCGCGCCCGCGATCATGCCGTCGATGCCGCCGCCGGCGGAAATGTTGGGATAGCGATCGGGGCCGCCTTGATCGCCAACGGCGAGCACATTGGCCTCCGGAAAAAAGACAAAAGAATCGCCGTCGGTATGGGCGTTGGCGATATGGATGACCTGCGCGCTCTGGCCCGCGACAGCGATGGTTGTCTTTTCGGAAAATACCGAGACCGGAAGCGCTTCGGGCGGCGAGGCGGGCGGCGTTTGGCCATTGGCGCCGGGGGGAGGATTGACCAGTCGGTTCTTGACGTTCTGATGCGCGACGATGATGGCGCCTTCCTTGGCGAAATCGGCATTACCGCCGGTGTGGTCGCCGTGGTAATGCGTGTTGATCAGGTAGGCCACGGGCTGTTTGGTGATCTGCGCGATCGCGGCTTTGAGCTTGTCGTGCATGGGGGCGAATTGCGCATCGACCATGATGACGCCATTGGTGCCCACGGCGATGGTCACATTGCCGCCAGCGCCCTCCAGCATATAGGTGTTCTTGCCGAGATTCGTGGTCTTGACTTCGACCTTGGAAAAATCCTGTTGCTGGGCAGCATCCGCAGCTGCCGCGAAAAGGCTAATCGTCGCGGCCGCCGCCGTCCATGCGATGTACTTCATCTTGCTTTCTCCTCTCAATTTTCTTCGTCCACCCGTGGGTATGCGCGCGGCTGCCCGCGAGGGCACCAATCGTTAAGCATAACACGGGGCGGCTCGCCTCCTAAGGGTCGGACTGCGTGATCCCAAACCGATGTTCGCAGCGCGGGCGCAAATCCGCCAAAGGTGCGACAATTGGTATTCCTGCCCAACGCACGGCCGCCAGTCCCGCGGGTTACCTCTAGTAGAATCCCGTAATCCCGCCGGACCAAAAGCTTAAGGATATTGACCTAGTGTCGCCTCCCGGTGGCGCTTCTGCGCCCGGGGATCGGCGAGCAATCGAGACAATCATTTCGTCGAGGGACGAGCATCCTGACATGAAGCATATGAGGCGATTTACCTCAATCAGCGTGTTGCTCCAGACCGTCATCTGCCTGATGACGGTGACGCTTGTGATCGTCTTCGCGATCTATGCGATGCGTGCTCTTGACAATGAACGCGAGGCGCAGCGCATCCCTACCATCGTCGATATATCGAACGATTTGTTCACCGCGATACAGGGCTTCCGCCTCGAACGCGGCGCCGTCACGCATGCTCTCGATATCGCGGTGCCAGGCGACAATTCCGACGTGGCCGAGATCGCGGCACAGCGCGCCACTGCCGACAGGGCGCTGGATTCCGCACTGGCGAAGCTTGCCGCCATCACATTGAGCGGAGCTGGGCCGATCATTCATGATATCGATCAGCGCCGGGCTGAGCTCATTGTTCTCCGCCGCGAAACCAGCGACGCCCTTGCGCGCCCCGAGGATCCACATCCCGCCGCGCTCAGCGCGGACTGGATCGCCGGCAGCTTCAAACTCGTCGCCGCGATCAATTCATTGTCCACCCGGCTGGACAATGAATTCAACCAGAGCGATCCCTTCATCGCCAAGATGATGGAGCTGAAGCGACTCAGCGGGTCGCTGCGTGCGGATTCCGGCGAAGACCGGCTCCTTATCGCCCAGGCCCTGACAGCCGGTGCGCGACTCTCGGAGGCGCAGCGTCAACAGCTTGCCGAGGCGCGCGGCCGTGTCGATGGGAAATGGGCGATCATCAAGGACGAAGCGAGCGGGCCGACGATACCTCCCAAGCTGAAGGCCGCAATCGAGGCGGTGAACAGGCTTTACTTTGCGGGGCTCCGCCCAAAGCGCGATACCATTGTCGCAGAAATGGCATCCGGTGGGCCGGTGTCGATCGCGCCGGGCGACTGGAGACCATTGTCCACGGATGCCCAGCTGAGCGTGTTCAATCTTTCGACCGTCGCTCTGAATGTCGCCGGTGCCTATGCCGAGGCGCAAGCCACCGCTGCCAAGCATGATTTCATCGGGGCGAGTCTGTTGATGGTGGTGTTTTCGGGTATTGGCATACTCACGGCGTTCTACGTCATGAAGGCGGTGGTTCGGCCAATCGCCAAAATCAGCAACACGATGCGCCTGGTTGCCGAAGGCGATCTTTCGCGTGAGATTCCGTATCAACATCGCACGGACGAGATCGGTTTTCTCGCGCGCGCGCTCCGCGTGTTCCGTGACAACGCCATTGAGGAGCAGCACTTGCGCGTCGCCAAGGAAGGGGCCGAGGCGGCCAATCGTACGAAGTCGGAATTCCTGGCCAACATGAGTCATGAGCTGCGCACGCCGCTCAACGCCGTGATCGGTTTTTCCGAGATGATCAAGGTCGAGATGTTCGGCCCAGTGACCGAGCGCTATCGTGGCTATGCCGACGATATCTACAACAGCGGAACCCATTTGCTCGGACTCATCAACGAAATTCTGGACCTTTCGAAATTGGAAGCGGGACAGTTTGAGCTTCACGAAGAGGAGATCGACCTTGCCGGAACGGTCGAGGCCAGCCTGCATCTCGTCGAAGCGCAGGCCCAGAAATCGAAAATCCAGGTTTCCACCGCGCTCGATCCAAAGATCCGCGTGATCCGGGCGGACGATCGGCGGATGCGGCAGATCTTGATCAATCTTCTGTCCAACGCCGTGAAATTCACGCCCGAAGGCGGCAAGGTCCAAGTGTCCAGCTTGCTGAAAAACGATGGTTTGGCGATACAGGTCAGCGACACCGGAATCGGCATCGCGGCCGAGGACATGGCCAAGGTCATGACGTCCTTTGGTCAGGTCGAAAGCAGGGTCAGCCGCAAATATGAAGGAAGCGGCCTGGGGCTGCCTCTGGCCAAGCACCTCGTCGAATTGCATGGCGGCACACTGACGATCCAAAGCCAAGTCGATGTCGGAACGACCGTCACGGTTATGCTGCCGTCGAATCGCATCGTTCCCTTGGATGCGCCCGCGGCAATTCGTGCGCGTGCTTGAGGGGCGGAATGGAACAGCTGATGACAACCCCCGCGACGATGGATGTAAGGCTGCGCCGGATCGCCGACCATCTCATGGCACTTAGGGATGCTGCGGCGTTCAGCCCCTCATCGATCGGCGCCAAGCTGTTGCCGCATCTCTTTGTGCTCGACATCGAAAGGGAGACGTCCCATCGCGCGGCATTGCTGCGCATCCGCTTGGTCGGAACCGCGCTTGATGATGCCTTTCGCCGTCCGCTTCGGGGCCACACGCTTGACGAATATATCCATGGTCCTCGAGGCAAAGAGGTAATTGCCTCGTTCCATCATTGCGCCAAAACCCGCGAGCCGATCTGGATGCGCCAAGTGGTGAATATACGAAACAAGATGCCGCGTTTCGTTGAAGGCGTGGCGGTCTATTTGAAACCCGAACGGATCTATGGCGGTTTGGTCGTCGGCGAATGCGCGGGATTGTCCGTGGCGGCCAGCTTCGAGCGCGCCGCACTTGAGGTTGCTTTACCGACATCGTGATTTCGGCGGTCAGCCGCGAGACGCGCAATCGTCTCGGGCCCCCGCCGGCACAGCCAGACGGCTGGATTGCCAATAGCTCAATCCGCCCAAGATGATGACCAGAACCGTGAGCACGAAGGTCTTAGGTCCGCCAACCGCTTGGAGCATCACGCCTCCCACAAGCGGTCCGGCAGAAAAACCGAGATTGCTGAGCGTCAGCGCACCGAAATAGCTGCCTCGCAAACGTCCGGAGGCCATGCGATCAGCCTGCAGATTCAAGGTGGGAAACAGAATCGCTTCGCCCATGCTGAGAATCCAGGTGCCGAAAATCCACCCGGGATAGCTGTCCGTCGGCAAGAAAACATAGCTCACGAACCCAGCTATGAAGAGAGCCAGGCCGGCATAGATGCGAACATACAGATCATAGGAGCGCAGCAGCCTCAACAAGGGAAACTGGAAGACAATGATGGTCAGCCCGTTGGTGGCGATGAGGGCGGTGACGAGTCCAACCCCTTCTTTGCTGCCCGTGAGGTTGAGATATTGCACCAGCGTGGATTCAACCTGGGCATAGGCGGCATAAGCCAGGAAACTGGCGATGATCAGCATGAGGAAACGATGGTCGCGTCTGAGAGTGCTTATCACTTTGGACAACCGCGCCTCCTCCTTCGCATGAGGCGAGACAGTTTCCGCCGTCTGGCGAAAACCCATCACGAGGGCGCCGGCAAACACCAGATAGGTCAGGGCGGTAAGAAAGAAGGTTGTCCGCTGAGCCACTAGACCCAACATGAAACCCATCAGCGGGCCGATGGCGCCGCCGACATTTGCCAGAAAATATCGCGCGTGAAAGGCCAGTTCGCGGGCAGCCTGATCTTCGATGGTTTCTGAAATCAAAGCGCTGCCGGGCGTTTCGATGGCAGAGCGGCAGAACCCGACGAGGATGGCGCCGAGCGAGTACAGAAGCACGCTATGCGCCGCCGCCAACACGACAAACGCGGCTACGCTGCCGAGGCAGCCGGCAATCATGATGTTCCTGCGGCCGAAACGATCCGACAAATTGCCAAAATAAAAGCCCATCAGATTGCCGGCCGCGGACGCGCCGGCCAAAATGGAGCCGATTTGCGATGGCGAGAGGTGAAAGTCCCGAAGAAGGATGACCGCGAGAAACGGCCACACCATGAAGAAGGCCGTACGTGTCAGAAGTGTTCCCGCAAGCAGGATCTGCACAAGTGGAGGAGACGTCGTCAGCCGGATCAATTCGCAGGCCCAATCGATGCGCATGTGATGAGCCATGCGACTCGCCCGCGACCATAGTATCCGGGGAACTCGGCAGATTCAGCCCGCCGGGACCTTCGAGAAGAAATCCCAGATCACGGCAGGCGCGTCCAAATCTTCCGTCATCGCGCCCACATTGCTGGGGTAGCGGTAATAGGGCTGCGGCACGACATGGCCGCCGCCATGCACGGTATAAAGGATGACGGGAGGTTTCTCCGGCGCGCTCCATGTCAGTCTTTCGACCCAGGTCCGGTCCGATGGTTTCTGATGCGGCAAGCGCTCGACGGTCGGCGGACCGGAAAGCCCGTTCAAGCCGACGAAATATTGCACCGTCGCATCGGTGGAAAGTGTCCGGCCGCGGCTGGTTCCCCGGGAGTTTGATCCACCATTGTAAGGGCTAACCGGATCGGCCGTGCCGTTGATGATCATGACCGGAATGCCGACATTGGCGGGCTTGCAATCCATATTGTCGGGCGCCGGCAGATTCGAGGAGATCGCCGCGATCGCGGCAATCGCCTTCGGGCGTTCCAGCGCCAGGCGATAGGACAGCGCCGCGCCCATGGAATGGCCGGTGGCGAAGACCCGCTTCGGATCGATTCCGTGCCGCGCCACTTCCTGCGCGATGATCGCATCGACGAATTTCACATCATCGATGTTCCGCCTGTCCGCGACCCGGTTCTGCACCTGGCGGCAACCGGTCCATGACCGATCGATTCCATCAGGATAGGCGACGATGAAGCCGTTGCGATCGGCCAGAAGGTCGAACTCGTGCCCGGTACCTTCGCGCGCCATAGGGCCATCGCCGCCCCCGCCATGGAACATGAAGAGGAGAGGCGCGCCGGGCTTCAGATCGCGCGGGATATACAGAACGAAGGATCGCGATTTGCCATCGATCACGCCGGTGTTGACCAAAAAGCTTCCCGTGGTTTCCGGCGGAGCGGCGATCGCCGCGGTGGAAAAGAAACTCGTTGTGGCAAGCATCGCGAGTACGGCGGCGCCGGTTTTGCCCAGGGGGCCGGATATTGGAGAAGAGCTCATCGCATTCCCGCAAAAGCAATCCCGGACGGAATTATAGCCAGGAATTGTCAGCTCGCCAAAGCGCGGGCTTCGTCGAATTGCAACGACGCCAGCCTCGCGTAAAGGCCGCCCCGCCCGACCAGCTCGGCGTGGCTGCCTTCGGCGATGATGCGGCCCTGATCCATCACGATAATGCGCTTTAAGCGCTGGATGGTGGCCAGGCGATGGGCGATGACGATGGTGGTGCGCCCGCTCATCAGATTGGCCAGGCCCTGCTGCACGAGCCTTTCGTTCTCGGCATCGAGCGCGCTCGTCGCCTCGTCAAGCAGCAGGAGCGGCGCCTTGCGCAGGATCGCGCGTGCTATGGCGATGCGTTGACGCTGGCCGCCCGATAGCGTGATACCGCGCTCGCCGAGCTTGGTCTCATAGGCTTCCGGCAAACGCTGGATGAATTCATCGGCCGCCGCCGCCTCCGCCGCCCGGCGGATTTCCGCCTCGCTCGCCTTGGGGCGGCCATAGCGGATGTTCTCGGAGATGGTGCCCGAAAAGATCGCCGGGTCCTGAGCCACCAGCGCGATGTTGCCGCGCAGCTCGCGCGGGTCGACCGTTGCGATATCCACACCGTCGAACAGGATGCGCCCGTCCTGAGGATCGAAGAAACGCAACAGCAATTGGAACATGGTCGACTTGCCGGCGCCCGACGGGCCGACCAGGGCCACCGCCTCGCCAGGCTGAACGCCGAAGCTGACGCCGAGCAAAGCCTTGCTGTCCGGTCGAGAGGGGTAGCGAAACGTGACATCGTCGAAGGCGATCGCGCCTCTCGCGGGTTTGGGGAGTGGGCGGGGTGCGGGTGGCACTTTCACCGAAGGCTCGGTGGTCAGGATCTCCATCAGGCGCTCGGTCGCGCCCGCGGCACGCTGCACGTCGCCCCAGGTCTCGCTCACCGCGCCCATACCGCTCGCCAGGAACACCGCATAAAGGATGAACTGGCTGAGCTCGCCGCCGGTCATGCGCCCTGCGAGCACATCGGAGGCGCCCACCCACAGCACGATCACGATGCCCGCGCCGACCAGGAAAATCACCAGCGCCGTCATGAAAGCGCGCATGCTTGTGC
Source organism: Micropepsaceae bacterium (assembly GCA_035631495.1). Taxonomy (GTDB): domain Bacteria; phylum Pseudomonadota; class Alphaproteobacteria; order Micropepsales; family Micropepsaceae; genus CAIYRG01. The sequence continues at coordinate 192 of DASQIQ010000135.1, read as the reverse complement.
GCCGGATGGCGGCGCCAAAGGCGTCTTCGACCGCATGGCGGAACTGGCTGCGATCCGCCTCTTCATGGGTGAAGGCCTGCACCGTCATTATGGCGTTGAGCACCTCGCCGGCATAGGCGGAGGTATCGGCGAGGCGGTCCTGCGAATCGCGCGACAGTTTGCGCACGCGCCGGCCGAAAATGATGATGGGCG
>DASQIQ010000134.1:0-3632 GCA_035631495.1 Micropepsaceae bacterium | reverse complement strand
CGTTTATGGCGACTATCTCTGTCCCTATTGTCGGCGTCTGCGTCATGTTCTGGGGCGGCTTCGTCAGGCGCTCGGCGAGCGCCTGGCCTATGTCTTCCGCCAATTTCCCAATGAGCGCGCGCATCCCGGCGCGACCCTGATTTCGCGTGCCGCGGAGGCGGCCGGCAAACAGGGGCGGTTCTGGGAAATGCATGACCTTCTCTATGAGCAGGAGCCGCCGCTCACCGAGGCCCATGCGTTCGAATTCGCCAAAAACCTCGGACTCGACATCGAGCGCTTCCGCCGCGATCTCGATGCCGACGAGATCAAAAGCCGCGTCGAGGAAGATCTTTCCGAAGGCAAGCGCAACGGCGTGACCGGTACGCCCACACTCTTCGTCGACGGCATGCGCTATGACGGTGCTTGGGACTTCTATTCCATGCTGGAAGCCTTGGAGCGCCCGGTCGCGCAACGCGTCCAGCGGTCGGCGCGGGTGTTTGCCAGTCTTCCGGCGTCGGGCGGTCTGGTTTTGCTCCTGGCAGCCGCTCTGGCGCTTTTCTTCGCCAATTCGCCGCTCGCGCCTTACTACCGGCTCTTCATCAACTCCAGTTTCGGCATCGGCATGCCCGGCAGCTTGCTGTCCTTGTCCGTCGGGGCATGGTTCTCGGAAGGGCTTCTCGCAATCTTCTTCCTGCTTGTCGGACTTGAGATCCGGCGCGAGATGACCGCGGGTGCGCTCGCAGACCGCCGAGCAGCAATTCTGCCGGTGGTTGCCGCGGTGGGCGGCGTGCTGGCACCGACGGCGATCTATCTGGCCCTGAATCCGGGACCAATGGCGCGTGGCTGGTCGGTGCCGACCGCCACCGATATCGCCTTCACGCTCGGGATTCTGGCTTTGCTGGGCGACCGCATTCCGCAAGGGCTTCGCGTCTTCGTAGCCGCCCTCGCCGTGGTCGACGACGTCCTTTCGGTGCTGACACTCGCGATCTTTTATCCGCGTGCCTTCGAACCAGCCTGGCTGGTCACAAGCAGCCTCTTGATTCTGGGCCTTGCCGCTCTCAATCGCTGGCGCGTTTACGCGAGCTGGCCTTACGTTGTGATTGCCATCGCGGTCGGGCTTTCGCTGCACGGGGCCGGCGTTCATGCCGCGCTTGCGGGCGTCATATTGGCAGCCTTCCTGCCGACCCGGCCCGCGCCTGCGGCCGGCCCCCTGCTGGCGCAAGCAGCGACCGCCCTTGCGGCGCTCGAGCAAGCGGAGAACGAAGCAAAAGAATCCGGCGCCGGCCGTCGCATCGAACAGGAGCCGATATGGGATTGGGCCAGCCGCAACCTTTCCGCGGCCAGCGACCGCCTCTTATCCCCCGCCGATCGCATCGAACGGGCCGTTGCGCCGTGGAGCGCTTATCTCATCTTGCCGCTGTTTGCGTTCTCGGCCACAGGTGTCAGTCTGCGAGTAGACCTTTCCTCGCCCTCCATCTGGCCCGTTCTCTACGGGGTTATATTGGGGTTGGTGATCGGCAAACCCCTGGGCATCTGTCTCGCGTCCTGGCTTGCGATCAAAGCGCGGGTTGCGGTGGCGCCCGAGGACGTCACCCTGCGCAACTTCATCGGTGGGGCCTGCCTTTGCGGTGTCGGGGATACCGTGTCGCTCCTGATGGCCGACCAAGCTTTTCCACAGGGTCCCGAATCAGCGATCGCGAAGATCGGCGTCCTGGTTGGATCGGTGCTCGCCGCTGCCCTCGGCGCCTTCATCCTCGCCGCAAGCCCCCAAGGACATGCGGTTTCAGCGATTGCAGAGGAAACGTAATTCCTTCGTTCCGGCGTAGCGCTTGCCTCCTGCCGAACATCAGACGTGAGAAGATATCCTACAGCCCGCGCAATTTTCGGACCGATCTGTGATCACATTACCACAAAGTTAGGAAAACAGTGCCAGTTTCGCCCCGAGTGTGGGTAGGCGCGTTGACGCGCTGCGGTGCCTCACCTCTAATGATTTGGCATTTTATTTATCCAGTTCAGTGGCTCTCTATGTAAGAGCTTCGAACTGCAAGCGACTAAATAAGTTAGTACCGGTCAGCGTCAGTTAGAACGCAAAAAACCGGCGTCATTGACAAATTCGCGAACGGCTTTCGCCGTTTAGAGGGGGACCCTGCGATGAATCCGAAGACACTGAGACTGCGCGCCTTGTTGGGAACGGCTTCGTTTCTGGCACTAGCGACCTCACTTGATGCACAGGCCCAACAGGTTGCGCAGGCGCAGACGGCGCAAGCCAACCCCATGGAAGTCCCTGAGCAGGTCTTGATCACCGGTTCGCTTATTCGCGGCACCGCCGCCGTCGGCGTCCCGGTCACCAATCTAAGCCCGCAGGACTATCGGACGACCGGCGCGCTCACAACCTCGGATCTGTTCCGCACCGTCCCGCAATTCAACGTCATCCCCGGTCCTGTGGCGACCCAAGCGGCCAATGTGGAGCGCGGAACGCGCGTCAATCTCCGTCAGCTGGATACCGGCTCGGCACCGCGCTCCCTGATGATGGTCGATGGAATGCGTTATCCGGCGCAAGGCATGGGCCTCTGCCAGATCGACCCTTCGATCATTCCCACCGCCGCGGTTGACCGCGTCGACCTGCTGCTGGACGGCGCTTCGGCGACCTATGGTTCGGACGCGATCGGCGGCGTCATCAATATCGTCCTCAAGCGGGCCTATGACGGCGCGGTCACCGAATTCGGCTTCAAGTCCGCGGCCGGAGGGGGTGTCCAGTTTCTCGCCTCGCAATTGTGGGGCCGGACCTGGGACGGCGGCGACATCACGCTGGGCTACAATTGGTACAATATTTCTCCCACACAGGGGAATTTCAGCTCCAAATTCACCTTCGACTTCAGCCCTTGGGGTTTGGACAACAGAAACCCAATCGGCTCGTCCATACCGGGTACACTCTCCACCGGTGGGTCGACGTCAATCGACACGACCAATTACCCCGCCAACAACGGTCATAATTGCACGAACTGCTTCGCCATTCCCGGTGGCGCCGGCAGGGGGTTCAATCCCATTAATAACGGCCTGGGTCCGACCGCTCCGTTCAGCGCTTCGACTCTGAATTGGACGGTATTCAATGTCGCCGGCAATTCGGGGACCAACGGCACAAGGAACGAATTCAACCCGTATGCGATCACCTATTACAGCTCGGGAGCTCAGTACAACGGCGCCTCGGTAACGGTCGATCAGCGGCTGACGAAGAACATCTCGTTCTCCGGTGAAGGCTTCTATGGCATTCGCCGCATCACCTTCCTCAACAACGCCACCACCAACCAGCTCACGGGCATCGCGATTCCGACTTTCAACCCCTATTACCCGACGGGTGGAGCGCCGACCAATCTGCGCGTGAATTACAACATGTCCATCGAATCGCCTTCCCTTACCGGCGCATATGGGAGTGGCATGCGCTATGAGGGCGGGCTCAACATCGACCTTCCGGGGGGCTGGGAAAGCCAGATTTATTACTCGGAAACGCGTGACGCGGAGTATAATCATGCCGTCGGCACCATAAACAAGAACGCCGTTTCCGCGGCCCTGGGCTGGACGATTGGCGTAACCCCTGCCGCCGGCACAAACCCCGCGGTCGCCACCTGGACCAGGCCTGCGACAGTTCCCTATCT
>DASQIQ010000133.1:0-6844 GCA_035631495.1 Micropepsaceae bacterium | reverse complement strand
TCGCGCGCCTGCAGCACCGGCCGGTCGAAGCCGCAATCGGCCACCTCCCAGCGGCGTTCGAAATCGCGCCATCCGCGTTTGAAATTCCCCCGAAGAAGCAGCGCCGAGCCGCGATGGTAAATGCCTTCCGCGTAATCGGGCCTTTCGGCAACCGCTTTGTCATAGGCTGCGATCGCGTCATCGGGGCGACCCTGATGCAGCAGCAGATTGCCCTTGAGCACCAGGGCCGGCGCATAGTCGGGCTTCAGCGCGATCGATCTTTCGCAAGCCCTTTGCGCCTCATCGAGGCGGTTGTGTTCCATCAGCATATTGGCGCGGTTGAGATGGGCCTCGGGGCCGTCCGGCTCCAGCGCGATGGCTCTTTCATACGCGGCGAGCGCCTCCTCATACCGTCCAAGCTCGGCGAAGAGATTGCCGCGGCTGATCTGGAAGGACGCCGAATCTGGCTTGAGCAAGGCGCACCTGTCATAGCATGCCAGCGCTTCCTCATAGCGTTTCAGGGCGAGGAGCGCGTGACCGCGCGCGTTGATCAGTTCGGGGTTGCCCGCTTCGATTCCCAGGGCCCGGTCGAGGACCGCCAGCGCCTCCCTGTGCTTCTTTTCGCTCGTCAACAAAATCGCGTAATTGGCAAGGGCCGGGACATAGCCCGGCGCCAGTTTCAGCAACGTCTCGACGCTGATCCGCGCGTCTTTGTGGCGACCCAGCGCAATGAGCACATTGGCACGGTTATGCAGGGCGAAGACCGATTGCGGGTCCAGCAGCAGCGCACGGTCGAAATCCTTTAGCGCGGCTTCGTTCCGGCCGCTCTCCGCGAGGGCAAGGCCGCGATAGATCAGCGCGTTCAGATTGCCCGGCTGGAGCCGTATCGCCTTGCCCAGCGCGTCGATGGCGTCGTCGTGGCGCTTCTGTTCGAGAAGCACATTGCCATAGCTGGTCAGGGCTTCCGGCGATCGGGGGTCGATTCGAACGGCTCTGCCAAGATGCTCGGCGGCCTGATCAAATTGCCGGAACTGGCCTTCGATGGTGCCCAGCATGAACAGCGCATAAAAATGCGACGGCTCGCGCGCCACGATGGCCCGGCAAAGTTGGGCCGCGCCCGAAAGATCGCCGCTTTGCGCAAGCTGATGGGCGCGGGTCATGGCGTCCGTCGAATTTTCACGGAAATTTTGCATCTTGGAGCCGATGTTAGAGGAGGGGCGGGCTCCGTGCCAACGCCCGAAAAAATGCTCAGAGTTTGATCCCTTTTATGTTAGCACCCGCAACCGTGACTCCGCCCCGGACGCTGCTTCACGTATTTCCGACCTTTTCGGTTGGCGGCGCACAAATGCGCTTCATACAGCTGGCGAATCATTTCGGGAGCCGCTACCGCCACCGGATCATTTCTCTCAACGGAGGCACCGAAGCGATTGCCCGCCTCCTTCCCCAAGTGGATGCCGAATTGATCCGGGCCGGAACTCAAAAGGGCGCGACACTCAACAATTTGCGCGCGATACGCCGCACGCTCGCCCAATTGCGTCCCGATCTCCTCGTCACCTCGAACTGGGGATCGATCGAATGGGCGATGGCCAACCTCACCATTGGGGTTCCGCACCTGCATATGGAGGACGGTTTCGGGCCGGAAGAGGCGATGCGCCAATTGCCAAGGCGCGTCTGGATGCGTCGCGTCGCGCTATCCCGCTCCACGGTGATGCTCCCATCTCTTAAGCTCTTGGCTCTGGCGCGCGATGTTTGGAAGCTCCCGTCTCGCCGCCTTCGCTACATTCCCAATGGCGTGGATTGCGCGCGCTTTGCGCAGAAACCCGATTGGGAGTTTGCCGCCGAGCACGGGATCCCCGGCGATGTTCCGATCATCGGCGCCGTCGGCGGCTTGCGGCCGGAAAAGAATCTCCACCGGCTGCTCGACGCGTTTTCCCTCGTCGTAGCGAAGATGCCTGCGCGGCTCGTCATCGTGGGCGATGGTCCGCTGATGCCCGAGCTGAAAGAGAGCGCCGAGGCGCGTGGGCTCTCCAGGCAAATTGTGTTCACAGGCGGATCTCCGATACCTGAGCGCTTCCTGCCGCTCTTTTCCGTCTTTGCCTTGTCGTCCGATACCGAGCAGATGCCGCTTTCGATTTTGGAAGCCATGGCCGCGTCGCGTGCTGTAGCCGCTACGGATGTCGGCGACATCAGCGCGATGCTGGCCGAAGAGAATCGACCTTTCGTGGCGCCCCCCGATGCGTCGGCCTTGGGAGCTTGCATTCTTGCGTTGTTGGAGGATCCGAAGAAGGCCGACGCGATCGGGCGTGCCAATCGCTCAAGGGCGCTTGGCGTTTACGATCAGAGCAAGATGTTCGCCGCCCACCAGATGCTGCTCGATGGCGAGTCCGCGAACAAGGCCAAGGCTTCGTGAAGATCCTTTATCACCATCGCATCCGTTCCAAGGACGGACAGGCCGTCCATGTCGAAGAGCTGATTGCGGCTTTGCGCGGCCTTGGGCACGAAGTGGTCATCGTTGGGCCGGAGAGTTTCGCGCGCGCTTCCTTCGGCCACGATCCGAAGCTTCTCGGTCTCGTGAAAAAACTCCTGCCTAAAGCGATCTATGAAGTTCTCGAGCTTGGCTACAATGTGCCCGCTTACCGGCGGCTCTATCGGGCTTGGAAGAAAGAGAAGCCCGACATCCTCTACGAGCGCTGCAACCTCTATCTTCTCGCGGGCGCCTGGCTGAAGAAGCGCACCGGCATCAAGATGCTCCTCGAGATCAATGCCCCGCTTGCCAGAGAGCGCGCGGCTTTCGGCGGCCTTGGCCTGCCGCTCCTCGCGCGCAGGCTGGAGCAATATGTGTGGCGCAGCGCCGATTTCGCCTTGCCGGTGACGAATGTCCTTGCCCAGGAGATCCGTGTCGCGGGCGTGCAACCTGAAAAAATCGTGGTCATCCCGAACGGGATTGATCCCGAGCGCTTCGCGGACGCGCAGAACAGCGAAACCGCGAAATCGGCGCTCGGTCTCTCCGGCAGGCTGATCCTGGGCTTCACCGGCTTCATGCGCGATTGGCATGGTCTGAGCGAGGTTCTGGATTGGATGGCCGGCGCCCAGGTGCCCAAGCATATCCATCTCCTCCTAGTCGGGGATGGCCCGGCGCTTGCCGGACTGAAAGCGCAAGCGGCGAGGCTCAATCTGACCGATCGTGTCACCTTCGCCGGGCTCGTGGATCGGGACATGGTGGCCAAAATGGTCGCAGTGTTCGATATCGCGCTGCAGCCCAAATCGGTGGAATACGCTTCCCCGCTCAAGCTGTTCGAATATATGGCGCTGGGCAAAGCGATTGTCGCACCCGATCAGCCGAACATTCGCGAAGTGCTCCAGGCCGATGTTTCGGGGCTTCTGTTCGATCCCGCCGAACCTGCATCCATGACCGCCGCCATCGCGCGTCTGGCGCAGGACGATGGCTTGCGCGCGCGCCTTGGCGCGGGTGCACGAAATGCGATCGAGGAAAGGGGCTACACCTGGAAGGAAAATGCGCGGCGTGTCAGCGCGCTCGCGCGGTCGATACCCTCACCATGAAAATCTATGATTCCGCAAATTTCTCGAATCTGCCGGGAGAGCTACACGACTTGTTTGCGGCCGGCGCGAACGAAAGTTTTTTCAATCTCCCTGAATGGTACGACATCGTCGCGCGTCACGGCTTGGAGCCGGGTTGGACACCGCGCCTTTACGCGTCCAACGAGGCGGTGCTCATCGGCTCAGTCGCGAAAGCGGAAAATGGCGGCGAGATTCGCGGTTGCTGCAACATGTACACCATCGATCATTGCGTGCTGGCTGTCTCCAGGCCCGCCGTCGGGCAGCTCTTCGCCGAGATTGCCGGTACAAAACCGATTCCGGATGGCGTTCTGTTGCCGGGCCTCGATCCGGCCGGTACCGGTTTTAGCGCTGCGCTCGCCGGCCTCAAACAGGCGGGCTTTCTGGCAAGATCCTATTTTTGCTGGGGCACCTGGTACGAAACGACAAGCGGCCGGAACTTCGATGCCTATCTCGCCGCGCGTCCTTCGGCGCTGAGAAATACCTGGCGGCGCAAGCTTGCTGCGCTGGAGAAATCTCACCGTGTCGAATTTCGCACCTCCGGCGATGTCGAACGCTTCGTGCTGGATTATGAAGACGTGTATCGTCGAAGCTGGAAACCGCCGGAGCCTTTTCCCGAATTTCTACCGGCTCTCATGCGTATGGCCTCGCGCAAGGGCGCGTTGAGGTTCGGTGTGCTCGAGGTCGACGGAAAGCCGGTAGCGGCGCAGTTCTGGATCGTCTGGAAAGGCCGCGCCATCATCTACAAGCTTGCTTATGACGAGAACTTGAGTGCCTTCTCGCCGGGCACGGTGCTCACCTTCCATATGATCCGGCGCGTGCTGGAGCATGACCGCCCGGACGAAATCAATTTCGGCCGGGGCGACGACGATTACAAAAAGCTCTTTATGTCGGCGCGGCGCGAGCGCTGGGGGATCGAGGCCGTCAATCCACGTTCGGTTCGCGCACTCCCGCGCAGCATGCGCTTTGTCGGAGGAATGCTCCGGGATCGGTTCCTAAAGCGCCGGCCCCTGGCAAGACCGGGCTCTAACGCCGCCGAAGAATCTCGTTGAACAGACGCAGCTGGCCCTGGCTGGTCGCATCCCAGCTGAACTCTTCGGCGTAACGGCGCGTGGCCCCCCGCGCTGGCAGCGCCCCGAATAGCCGCCGCACCCCTTCGGCAACACCGGCGGCGGAACGCTCGCCCATCAGCACGCCCGCCTCGGGCCGTGAAACAACTTCCGGGTTCCCCCAGATGTTTGAGGCGACGACAGGCGATCCGCAAGCCATGGATTCCAATAGGACATTCGGCCAGCCCTCGCGACTCGAGGCCAGGACCAGCGCATCCGCGGCAGCGTAAATCTTGTGCAACTGCTCATGGGGCAAGGCGCCAAGGAAGCTCACGCGATTCTCAACTTTGAGCGCGTGCGATAGTCTCTCCAGCCGTGCCCGCTCGGGACCATCGCCGGCAATGAGAAGCCGGTAGCCCGGCAGGGAGGGCAGAGCGCCGATGACAAGCTCATGACCCTTGCGTTCGATCAAATGTCCGACCGACAGCAGCGTGGGCCCGGAGAGGCCCAGTTGGGCGCGTGTCTCGTCGCGGGCATGCGGCTGGAACAGATCCAGGTCGACGCCGTTTCTGAGCACCGTCACCCGCTCGCCGGGAATACCGAGCCCGACAATGGCGTCTTTAAGTGCCTGGCTGACCGCGATGATCCCGGCGGCCTCCCGCGCAGCCTCCAGAATCATGCGGCGAGGCCCCGGAAGCTCGGGGATGAGGTTCACATCCGTTCCCCGCGCCGTGATCACCACGGGTTTTTTCAGGCGGCGGCCCAGCCGGATTGCCGCCACGCCATCCGGGAAAAAGTAATGAGCATCGATGAGATCGAAATCCCGCTGCTCCTGGAGACGCGTCAAAACCGGAAGGGAAGCGGCCGCGAGGAGCGCTGGCGCCGCGCTCATCCCAAATTTGGGCAGTACGAAATATTTCGGGTGCTCGATTGCCAGTTTGGCGCGGGTTTCCCGCGGCACGACTTTTGCGTAAACAGCATAGCGACCGAAAAGCGGTGCCGAAAAGGGAAACCATGGAACCGGAGCGACGACGCGGGCGTTGACTTGGCCGCTCGAAATCAGATGCCGCAATCGGTTCTCGACGAACACACCGTGATGAGGCTGGGCAGAATTGGGGTAGAGCGTCGTGAAGGTGAGGATTTCCATCCCGTTTTCGCCACCGTGTTCATGAGCGGGAATCGCAAAGACGAGGTCAGAGATTAGCGCGTGATTAAGGATAAACGAGAATTCAATTGCTAAGGAAATCAGCGTCTTGTAGCTTTTCTGGATAGTTAACAGCCGGCCTCAACCGGTTTTTAGCGCTTTTGATTTAAGCGTTACGCCACGGCGGCGACCCAGCCGGCGCATGAAGAGTGGGGTTTTAGCCTTGACCAGAGAACTTCTCAAAGCCGCGTCGCTTGTCCTGATGGTCTTTTTGGCGGCATGCGCAGGTGTCAACCCTCAAACGACGGGTCTCACCTCGGGCGGCAATCCTCAGCAGGCGGCGGAATATATCATCGGCCCCGGAGACTCGCTGGACATCTTCGTCTGGCACAATGCGGATCTCAGCCGCACGATGCCGGTCAGACCGGACGGACGCATCGGGATGCCGCTGGTCGGCGAGACGGTGGCTGTGGGAAAAACGCCCGCCGCGCTTGCCGCCGAACTCCAAGACAAGCTCATGCCCTTCGTGGTGGACCCGTTGGTGACCGTCATCCCGACCCAGTTCGTCGGCTTGTTCACCAAGCAGATACGGGTCATAGGCGAAGCGGCGATGCCCAAGGCAATCTCGTTCCGGACGGCTATGACCACTCTGGACGTGCTGATCGAAGTGGGTGGGCTGACACGGTATGCCGACGGGGACCGCTCGGTGCTTGTCCGCGAAGTCAACGGAAAGCAGACCTCCTATCGCGTTCGGCTCGATTCCCTCATCCGCGATGGCGATATCAACGCGAATGTCGATATGCAACCCGGCGATATCCTGATCATTCCGCAACGCTATTTCTAAGAGCGGATGCTGCGATGCCAGCGGGGAGTTATGGCTTTGACGGACACAGAATTGAAGGCGAGGCATAAACTATGGCGATAAGCAGTTCGTCTCCCATGACGAATCTGAGGGTGATCTTCCTGGAAAGCGGGGTCACTTTATGGCGGCATAAGTGGATCGCTCTGGCGGGCTGCTGGCTGGTGTGTCTTCTTGGCTGGGGCGCCGTCATGAAGATGCCGCGCCATTATCAATCTGATGCTCGCGCCTTCGTGG
>DASQIQ010000132.1:0-1622 GCA_035631495.1 Micropepsaceae bacterium | reverse complement strand
CTCCAAGGTCTTGCCGCCATCGATCAGCTTCCAGCGCTCGATGACATGGAGCTTTTCGGTGTGCGGCGTACTGTAATTGTCGACATAGGTCTTCGCGTTTAGCTTGACCGTGTCGACGACCAGCGTATCGCCCTCATAATGGCCAATCGAATCGCCATAAAACGTGGGCCGCGCCTTCCTGTCGTGCTCAGCGTTCATGTGGATGTGACGCGTTTCGTTGTTCCCGGTGTACACGATCAGCACTTCCTTGGGCGTCTGGATAAAATAGACCGGCTCCACGATGAACAGCATGAAATCCGGAACGCCCGCGGCCATGCAGCTCGAGCGCGCGGTGTAGCCAATCTTGCCAGCGAGCACGTCGTCATTGGCTTTCTTCATCGCGGCCTTCGCCCAATCCTTCAGATTGGGATTGGAGAGGTCGGCCACGCGATAGGTCGGTTGGGCGCCTCTGCCATTGGGGACGAACGGATGGGCCGGATCGTTGCTAACCGGCTTCGGTCCCGTTTGGGCCGCGATGTAGTCCTGGCTGGTGGCGATCCAAGCGACACCATCCGAAGAAAAATCGGGCGGGCCGCCGGTTAAAGACTGTGCCCAGACCGCACCCGTAGCGACGAGTCCAATCATGGTGCTTGCGACGAGGCGTGGCGACACGAAGCGAGACATCGAGGCTCTCCTAAAAATCGGGTTTGTTCGCCTGCGGTATGGGGTCCATATCGTAGTTCAGGAAGTTGGTCGAACTCTCGGCGCAGGAGGATTCGTTCATGGGTCCCTGCTCGACGCGGCGGTACTTCTGTACAGCTTTCCAGGGCGTCGTGAAGGCGCCTGGATCATCGACCGCGACATCCACCGTCAGTCCCTTCTGGTCGGAATTGATGCGGAAGCGTTCGACGACGTGAAGCTGCGTCGTGTGCGGCGTGCGGAAATTGTCGACAAAGGTTTTGTCGCTAAGCCCAATCGTATCGACCACAAGCGTATCGCCATTCTCGTAATGGCCGATCGATTCACCGAACCAGGATGGCTTGAGATTCGTCGAATGCTTGTCGGCAAGATAGACGTGCCGGAATTCGGCATTGGGCGGCCAGATCATCAGCACTTCCTTCGCCGTCTGAATAAAATAGATCGGCTGCGCCGGATGAAGCAGGAAGGCGGGAACGCCGAGAAGCTTGCAGCTCACTTGCGGCGTGAAGCCGGCGCCGCCTGCCGCGATGTGGTCGTTCACTTTTTCACAGCCTCGCGGGCCCAAGGCTGCAGGATGGGATTGTTCAAATCCGCCATAGCGAAGATCGGCTGACCGAGCGCGAGATTGTTGCCGATGCGCGGACGGCCGGGCATGTCTAGGACGGGGCCTGGGCCGGATTCCGGAGGCAAGAACACCACGCCCGCCGCCTGCCAGCCCCCGTCCATGAAGGCAAATTGCGGCACCGCACCGCTATTCGCCGCGCCATCGGCCGCGAGTGCCGCGCTCGCACAGAGCAATGTCGCGGTCAGCACGCCGACAAATCTCGACATCAAGGCTCTCCCTTTGGCCGTCAAAAATCGGGTTTGTCTGCCGTTGGTGGGCCGACCCAGCCGGGCAGATTGAAGATGTTGCCGTTGTTCTCCGAGCAATTCTGCTCGACCAT
>DASQIQ010000131.1:0-14331 GCA_035631495.1 Micropepsaceae bacterium | reverse complement strand
GTCGGGATGGAACTCGGCAAAGCTTTCGGCGCAGTCCCCGCCCTGAAGCAGGAAAGACTTGCCCGCGGACACCTGGGCCAGGGCCGCCGTCAAATTGCGGGCTTCGCCGGCGAAAACCAAAGGCGGATAGGTCTTCAGGCGCGTCTCGACGGCCGACAGCGCGGCGGCGTCGGGATATTGCGGCACCTGCTTGATCGGCTTGCCCCGCCAACTGCTCGGGTTCCAGGACTCGGCCACAAGATTCTCCTTCAATCGGGCCGGGATATAGGCGATGGCATCTGCTTGCGCCAGTTGTTTCCTGTGCTTGGCTGCTAACCCCTTATCTTCGCGATGCGAATGATCCGCTGCCTGGATAACAGGGATTAACCGGGCCTTTGGCTTCGAGCCGGGCATCGAGCGGGGTCTGTGGTATGGTTGGTTAAGCGGTATTGACGGAGACGAGCATGAATATTTGGCGGCGGAATTTCCCTTTGCTGGTGGCATTGGCAGCAACGGCGGTCATGCCTGGCTCGGGGCAGTCGGCGCCCGCGAGGACGGCGATCCCGGATTTTGGCGGGGTATGGGATCATCCCGGGCTCCCCGGTTTTGAACCTCTGGCTTCTGGTCCGACATCGCTCGTCAACCTCTCGCGGCGCGAAGGCAATGTCAGCAACAACATGCAGCTGGTCGGCGATTACAAAAATCCGATTTTGAAACCGCAAACCGCCGAGACCGTGAAGAAATTCGGCGATATGTCGCTCGCGCATATCGGCTATCCCACGCCGCGGAACCAGTGTTGGCCGGGGGGAGTGCCCTTCGAATTCACCAACAATGGATTGATGATGCTCCAGAAGCCCGACGAGATACTCGTCATTTATCGGGGCGGCCCGCAGGTCCGCCACATCCGCATGAACCAGTCGCATCCAGCAAAGCTGACACCGTCCTGGTACGGCGATTCTGTCGGTCATTATGAAGGCGATACGCTGGTCGTGGATACCGTGGGCGTGAAGATCGGCCCCTTTGCCATGGTGGACTGGTATGGAACGCCGCATAGCCCGGCTCTGCACGTGACCGAACGCTACCGGCTGCTCGATTACGCCGCCTCGATAGAAGGGTTGGAGCGCAACAAAAAAGAGAATTTCATCGGCGACTTTCGCGTCAATCCGAACGATAAGGGCAAGCACCTGCAGTTGTTTTTCACCGTGGAAGATCCGGCCGTGTTCACCACGCCGTGGTCCGCGACCGTAACGTATGGCCGCGTGAACCCAGCGCCGGGCGGTCTGAGCCAGATCAGCGAATGGGAAGAAAATGTTTGCGCGGAAAACCCACGCAAATACGGTACCGAAAAGGACGCTCAGGTCCCGACTGCGGACAAGCCGGATTTCTGAGTAGGGTCTGCACTATTTTGCGTAATGTTGGAAATTGCCTTGGCAATCATCATTGCCCGATCAAACGGGCACCGATTAAACTGAAATCCGGTATCTGGATATTCTCGTGTGAAATAGGAGAGCTTGAATGAATAAACTGCTCAGTACTTCGGTGCTTCTGTTGCTGCCAGCGGGCGCCATGGCTGCCGACGCGGCAGCGCCGGATGGGGCCTATCCCGCGACACCGCCGGGCTACCAGAATCCGCCGGACAATGGTCAGCCGAAACATGTGCCGGGCAGCGACAAGACCTACACCGAAAAGGAAATTGGAAGCGGTTTCATTCCGGTGGACTGGTACCCCAACGAGCATCCGCCGATGCCTGACCTCGTGGCGCACGGTAAGGCGCCGGTCGTGCGCGGCTGCAGCGTGTGTCATATTGCGACGGGCCATGGTCACCCTGAATCCGCCAATGTGGCAGGGCTCCCTACGGGTTATATCGAAGAGCAGCTCCGCGAATTCCGTAACGGCAATCGCAAGAGTTCCGGTGTCGGCCGTTCGGCCAACATGATTACGTTCGCGAGCGCTCTGACCGACGACGAAATCAAGCCGGCCGCAGCCTATTTTGCCTCGATCAAGCGAACTGTTTGGACCAAGGTTCAGGAAATCGACATGGTGCCCAAGACGTTTGTCGGGGGCGGCAATATGCGTTTTGTTTCACCTGGCAATGCCAAGGAGCCGCTCGGCAGCCGCATCATCGAAGTGCCGGAAGATCCCGAAGCCGCGGAGCTTCGCGATCCTCATTCGGGCTTCATCGCCTATGTACCGGTGGGCAGCATCAAGGCCGGCGAAGCTCTGGCGACGAACGGCGGCAACGGCAAGACCATTCAATGCAGCATCTGCCACGGCGCTGATTACAAGGGCATCGGCAATGTGCCGAGCCTGGCCGGTCGTGGGGCAACCTACATTTACCGGCAGCTCAACGACATTCAAAAGGGGACGCGCAAAGGCGATGCGGTGGCGCTGATGCAGCCCGTCGTCGCCAAGCTCAGCCAGAATGATATGATTGCGCTTGCTGCTTTCATGTCATCGCGGACTCCGTAACGCCCCAGGTTTTGGGTCTGCACTTGAACGGCCCAACTCCACCAATGACCATTTCCGGCGAATATCGGCCGTTACCGATCCACACCGGGAATGACCGAAAATGACCCGTTCCGGCCATCTCTTAGGCGCCGTCGACCGAAGCGGTCCGCCCGGGTATGCTCAGCGTTGAGCACAAACGGGGGTAAGATGACAGCGATTAAGGGCGGATGTATGTGCGGTGCAGTGACCTACGAAGTCTCGGGTGAACCCATGTTTGCCGGGCATTGCGCCTGCGAAAATTGTCAGAAGGCCACGGGCAGCGGTCACAGCTCGATCGCGGCTTTTCCCGAGGTGTCGCTGAAGACCCGTGGCGAGCTGACATCGTATGCGGCCAAAGGCGATTCTGGGCAGGCAACGACCTATCAGTTCTGCCCCAAATGCGGCTCGCGCCTGTTCATTCGCGTGGCCACGTTGCCGGACGCCGTGTTGATCACGCTTGGTACAATGGAGCCCGCCGCGACGGTCAAACCCTCGATGTTTCTCTACGGCAAACGCCGCCGCGCATGGGACCACGTCGATCCGACCGTCCCAGTCTTCCCGGAAATGCCGCCCCCGAACTGACGGCGCGATTACGCGCTGCCTGGGCGATTGCAGTCATAGGTGCCCTCACATTCATCTCCGGCGGCGTGGTCGCCCTTGTTATGCGCGAGTCGACATAAAGGATTTTCTGACAACGATTGAGTCAAACATGAGGAGAAGCTGCTGGTAAGCGAACACGGATCGCGAGATAAAACGCGCGCCGAGCGTAGGCAAGCGGAGGACTGGCTCCCTCAATCTGTTCGCGAAGCCGGTGTTGATCGCACGCTCAAGCCCGGCGAATTCCTGTTCCGCCTGGATGCGGGGACAGTAGGCTTGTACGAGGTCGTTAAAGGCAAGATTAAGCTTGTGCGGGCGACCCCGTCCGGGCGCGAAACGATTCTCTATGTTGCATCCGCGGGAGATATCATAGCGGAAGCATCCCTGTTCTCACCGACCTATCACTGTGACGCCATCGCGACCACGAACACGGTCGTTCGGTTCTATCCCAAGCGTCCCCTCTTCCGCGAGTTCGAGCAAAATCCCAAGGCGGCGCAAGCCTTCATGGGCATGCTTGCGCGCCAGATTATGAGCCTGAGAACCCGGCTGGAACAGCGCAACATTCACGCGGCGCGCGACCGTATCCGGCACTACCTTTCCCTAAATCTCGGTCCCGACGGTCAGACCGTCGTGCTCTCAGGAACGCTCAAGGACCTTGCGGGCGAGCTGGGCCTTGCGCACGAAGCGCTTTACCGCACCCTCTCCGAGATGGCAGCGGACGGAGAGATCGAGCGTCTCAAGGGCAAGATCAAACTAAATGTCCAGCCGTATGATCCGGATCATACGCAAACTGGACAAGCGCACCTAAACTATAAACAGACGCGCAATAAACGAGGTCGATGATGTCTTCAATGTCATGGAAAGCCGCGCTTGCCAGCGCAGCAATCGTTGTCGGTGCCGGTCTGGCCGTTGCACACGCCGCTTCCGGGCCGGAATCTAACCCGGAGTTCGCGCCGCCCTTTATGCAGGGCTCCGGGATGGGGCACGGCATGGGACCGGGCATGATGCACATGGGCGCGATGGGCGGCATGGCCCATGACGCCGCGACGATGGCCCAGCTTGGCACCATCCACGACCTCTTCCTCAACCACGATCGCATCGAGCGCACGGTGACCAATCTGGTCGACGGCATCCGGACCACCACCGAGTCAGACGATGCGCGGATCGCGCAGCTCATCAAGGACCATGTCGCGGATATGGGGCAGCGCGTCGCCGCGGGCAACGATCCCGGCCTGCCCATTGAGAGTGACGCGCTGCGCTCTATCTTCAATAACTACGACAAGATTCGAACCAAGGTGGAGACAACCGAGAAAGGGATTGTCGTGACCCAAACGTCGTCTGACCCGCAGACAGTGGCCGCGCTCCAGCAGCATGCCTCCGAGGTCAGCGATTTCGTAACACAGGGCATGGCCGCGATGCGGACCGCGATGATGAAGAAAATGGGCGGCATGATGCCGGTGGGCATGCATCACGGGATGTCGAATCATCAAGGAGCAACACAACAACAATAAGATGGATGAATCGAGGTCGATGATGTCTACACTATCGTGGAAAGCGGCTCTTGCCGGTGCGACGCTGATGCTCGCGAGCGGTTATGCGGTCGCGCAGACGGGGCAAAACCCGGCTGGCATGCACCGCGCGATGCCCCAGCACATGCCGGCGGACATGCAGGCAATGCACGCGCAGATGATGGCGGAGCAGGTAGGCAAAGTCGGTCAGCCGACGATGCCTGGACAGGATGCCTTCGGCGCCATTCAGGAGATCGTCCGGATTCTGGAGGCCGACCCCGACACCGACTGGTCGAAGGTCAATCTTGAGGCGCTGCGCCAGCACCTGATTGATATGAACGAAGTCACGCTCAAGGCCGATGCCACGCCGAAACAGATCGATGGCGGTCTGGAGATCGCGGTTACCGGCAGCGGACCCACCCTTGGCGCCATCCAGCGCATGATCCCGGCGCATGCCAAGGAGATCAACGGCCTACACGGCTGGAATGTGAAGGCTGCGCCGCTGGCAAAAGGCGAGCTTCTCACCGTCACCGCGACTGACCCCAAGGAAGTACAGCATATCCGCGGACTTGGCTTCATCGGCATTCTGGTCAGCGGCATGCACCATCAACCGCATCATCTCATGATGGCGAAAGGCGAGTTCGTGCACGCGCACTAAAGACGCGGCACGGCGACTACTCGACCTTCCGAATGCGTCGTGAATGACCGCTAATGGCAGTCACCTCAACCGGTCGACGCAACACAGGCCTGAAATCGTTCTGCCGGCGACTGGTTGAGGTCACCGCGAATATCGGACGGTACCGATCCACACGGGAAATCCCCTCCATGCGCTTACCTCCTCATCCAGCAAGATTAGAAGGTGTTGCGTCGATCCGTTGAACCCGCCGCTGCTAAGCGGACATTGAAGCGCCCGAAACCATCGTATCGGTCCAGGCGGCGAGCGCATCCAGCATCTCGCTGCGGATTTCGCCATCGCTGCGGCCGCTCCGTGCCGGAACGTGAAAGGAATGGTCCGCGTCCTGGAACAGTTTCAGGGTCGAAAGGGGTGCGAGCGCGGCGCAAAGGGGCTGGAGTTCGGCAAGGTCGGCTAGCGCATCGCGCGTGCCCTGCAGGAACAGCATGGGAATGCGCACATCGAAGAGATGGTCGCCGCGATCTCGCGATAGCCTTCCCGCGGCATGCAGCGGAAAGCCGAGGAAGGCGAGTCCGCGTACCCCCAAAAGCGGCGCTGAGGCCTGGGCCTGCGACGTCATCCGCCCGCCGAAAGATTTGCCGCCAGCGATCAGGGGGATTCCCGGCTGCAGGCGGGAGGCCTCGGCCACGGCGGCGCGAACGGCGGCCTGCGCCAATTTGGGCGGGTCGGGCCTTTTGCCGCCCGCTTCCATATAGGGGAACTGATAACGCAGGGTCGCGACGCCGCGCTGCGTAAGCTCGGCCGCAACGGCGGCGAGGAACGGATGCGCCATCCCAGCCCCGGCTCCATGGGCCAGCACATAACAGGCCCGCGGCTTTGGCGGTGTTTGCAGCAGGCCCGAGACCCGCCTTGCGCCGTCTAGGGTGATGGTCACGCGCTTTGCATCGGACGATGTCAATTTTCGCTCCCCCCGCCTGACCCCCGCATTTTAACCTCGCCGCGGCATGCGCGAAGATGAAAATCGCAAATTCGTCATCACCGCTTGATTTGAGGCGAGCCAGCGGCGATCTACAGACCAAGACGCCTGTTCCATTCGGAGAGAAGCGATGTGCCGGAACATCCGCACGCTGTTCAATTTCGAGCCCCCGGCGACGGAGGAAGAAATCCGCGCCTCCTCGCTGCAATTCGTGCGCAAGCTGAGCGGCTTCACCGCGCCCTCCAAAGTGAACCAGGCGGCATTCGATTCCGCGGTCGAGGAAGTTTCGGATGCCGCCCGGCGGCTTCTGAAATCGCTTGAGACGGGAGCTGCGCCACGCGATCGGCAAACCGAAGCGATGAAAGCGCGAGCGCGGGCGAAAACGCGTTTCGCGTAAGATCACGCCTGCGGCGATTTGGTCGCCGTCTTGGTGCGGATGGTCACCAATTCCTCCGCCATGGTGGGATGGACCGAGACCGTGGCGTCGAATTGCGCCTTGGTCGCGCCCATCTTCAGGGCAATGGCGACCAGCTGCACCATCTCGCCTGCTTCCGGCCCGAAGATATGGCAGCCCAGGACCTTGTCCGTCTTGGCGTCGACCACAAGTTTCATCATCGAGCGCTCGTCGCGGCCCGACAGCGTGTGCTTCAGCGGGCGGAAACTCGTCTTGTAGATGTCGATGGTATGGCCGCGCGAAAGGGCTTTCGCCTCACTCATGCCCACGGTCCCAATCTCGGGCCGGGTGAACACCGCGGTGGCAATCAGCTCGTGATCGGGCGCCGCCGGACCATCTCCGTAGAGCGTCCTTGCGAAGCACATCGCCTCGTGTAGCGCGACCGGCGTCAACTCAAGGCGGCCGGTGACATCGCCGATGGCATAGATGTTGGGAACAGACGTGCGGGAATAGCGGTCCACCTCGATATGGCCGGCGGGCCTCATGGCGACGCCCACGCCCTCAAGGCCCAGGCCCGATGTGTTCGGTCTGCGCCCGATGGCGAGCATCACGGAATCGGCAAGGATCGATTCGCCCGATACCATGACGGCGCGGATGTGGGACCCTTCCCGTACGCAATGCGCGAGTACGGTGTCGAGCATCACGCGGAAGCCCTTTTTCTCCATCGATATATGCAGCGCATCGCGCAAATCCTCATCGAACCCGCGCAAGACCTTGGGGCCGCGATAGACCAACGTCACCTCGGCGCCCATTCCGTGAAAAATATGGGCGAATTCCAGCGCGATATAGCCGCCGCCGAGGATGACAATGCTGCGGGGCAGCTTCTTCAAGTGGAACGCCTCATCCGAGGTGATGCAAAGCTCGGTGCCTTCGACGCCGGTCTCCCGCGAGGGATAACCGCCGGTGGCAATGAGGATCGTTTCGGCGGTGATGTCACGGCCGGACTTCTTGAGATGGATTGTGTGTGCGTCCTTGATGAAGGCGCGATCCTCGAAAATGGCGACGCCGGCATTGTCGAGCACGCTGCGATAGACGCCCGAGATGCGCGCAATGTCCTTGTCCTTATTGGCGATGAGAGTCGGCCAATCGAAATGCGCGCCATCGACGCGCCAGCCGAAGCCGCGGGAATCCTCGAATTCCTCCGCAAACGCGCTGGCATAGACCAGGAGCTTCTTGGGAATGCAGCCCCGCACGACGCAGGTGCCGCCAAACTTGTCGTCCTCGGCGATCGCGACGCGTGCTCCCATCTGCGCGGAGAGGCGCGCGGCGCGTACGCCGCCCGAGCCGGCCCCGATGACGAAGAGATCAAAATCGAATTTGTGCGGCATCACTTGCGTTCTAGCACACGCACGCCGCCTGGGCCTGCCAGCACCAGGGCCGAGGCCATCCCAACGAACAGCCCGTGGTCCACGACGCCGGGAATGACAGACAAGCTGCTCGCCAGGAGGCGCGCATTCGTGATGGCGCCAAACGGGCAGTCATAGATGCAATTGCCATTGTCGGTGCGGAAGGGCTCGCCATCCTTGCTTCGCAGCACGGGCGTGAGATTCCCATAGCCGAGGCTCTCCGCCGCCTGGCGAATGCGCGCTCGCGTGCTGATGTGCCCGAACGAGACCACTTCGACCGGCAATGGGAACGCACCCAGCGGATCGACGAGCTTGCTTTCATCGGCGATCACCACCAGGCGTGCGGCCGATGCCGCCACGATCTTCTCTCGCAGCAAAGCGCCGCCGCCGCCCTTGATGAGATCCAGATTCCGATCGGCTTCATCGGCGCCGTCCACCGCAAGATCCAGGCGCCCCAAATAATCGAGCTCCGCCAGCGGAATTCCCAGCCTTCGCGCGTGATCGGCCGTGCGCTCGGAGGTCGGCGTGCCGATGACCGTCAGGCCGTTGCGAATGCGTTCGGCGAGCAGTTCCAGAAACAGATCGGCGGTCGAGCCTGTGCCCAGCCCCAATTTCATGCCGTCTTGGACATAGTCCAGCGCCCGCGCGGCAGCGGCGCGTTTCAACGCAATGGGGTCGTTGCGGGGAATCGAAACCATGGAGGTTTATACCAACAGGTGCCAAAGAGCCCCACCCTACGGCACTGTCTCAGTTTGAAATCAGTTTAAGAGGTGGCCGACCCTCACGAGGTTTCCACTCGGGTCGATAAAGTGAAACTCCCGCCGTCCCCACGGCTTGTCTTCGATTCTGGAAACTCCCGCTATGGCGGCGCTGAATTCCCGATGTAGTGCGTCCGCGTCCAGCACGCTCCAGTAACAGCCTGAATAATTTGGCACTACGTGGTCACATTGAAAGAAGTGAACGTGAGTGTGACCGCGCCAGCCAACCGCATAGGGCTCTGTGTCAGGATTGTGGATTTTGAACTCGAAGCCTAAGCGCCGGTAAAATTCCACCGTGCCTGCGAGATCGCCACACGGAAGAATGGGGATCATCTGGTCCATACGGGCCCCCTCCCATCTGCTGCCCTCACATGCCATATTGTCACCATGCCCAAGGGACCCCAAGGCCAGAAGCGCCCCGCCAACATCATTCACGTTGGCCTTATTCCGATCGTCGCTGTTCTGCTCCTCTCCGCCAGCGCCGCAATCGGCGCGGGAGCGGATTCCCACCCCGATTTCGCGCCCAATCCGTCCGTCGGATGGGTTTCGGCCGGCGTCCGGCTCCTCCCACCACCCAGCGGCCCGGGGCCGGTGACTGCCGCACGCGGGCAGCGGACGACCAGCAACAATGACGTACGTGCGTCCGGCGCCCAGGCTGTGTTTGCCATGGGTGATGTTGACGCCCCGATCCTGCAACCTTGGGCGCGCGAGCAGATGCGCCAGCGCAATGAGCGAATCCTCGCCGGGAAACCCGCCTTCAGCCGCCAGGCGAGCTGCTGGCCCGTCGGCACGCCGGGATTCCTGCTCTATGCGGTGCAGCCGGTCTATTTCGTGCAGTCGCCCAAGGAAGTGGTGATGATTTGGCAGGCCGATCATCAGGTCCGCCATGTCTATTTGAACGTGCCCCATTCCTCCAATCCCAAACCGTCCTGGTTCGGCGAATCGGTTGGCCATTACGAAGGGGATACGCTGGTGGTCGATACGATCGCGAGCGACACCAGAACCTTCATCGACCAGTTCGAAACGCCGCACACCGAAAAGCTTCACACCATCGAGCGGTTCCACATGACCAATGGCGGCATGGCGATGGAGGTAAATCTTCACGTCGAGGACCCCGGCGCGTTCACCACGCCCTGGGACGCCATCCAGCGCTATCGCCGGGTCGAGCCGGGCGTCGCCGAGGTGAAGGAGGCCTTCAACGCTTTGTCGTCGACCTCCGCTGCCGGTCCGATCCTGGAATCGAGCTGCGCCGAAAATCCCAATTCGCTGTTCGGCGCCGAAGGGGCCTTGCCCATTCCACAGACGGACAAACCCGACTTCTGAGCAAAGCGCGTTTATGGCTCGCGGCTGGCCACATAGGCCGCGATGGCGACCATGTCGTCCAGCGTGAAATCCGCAACGACCTGCTGCATCGGAGCAACTGCCCCCAACCGCTTCCCTTTCTGGATGTCATACAACTGGCGCACGATGTAGGAGGGCGAACGCCCGGCAATATGAGGCACGTCTCCCCGGCCGTGCAGGTCCGGACCGTGGCAGGTGATGCAGGGCGTGGCGCCGCCGGTCACGAATGTCTCGCCCTTCCGCAGACTTCCCTTCGGCACATAGGCGATGAAAGGCGTGCGCGGATCGCGATTCACGGCGCGCTCCAAATCTTCCGGCACTTCGATGATGCGGTTCCCGATAGGCTCCGTGCCGCCCTCGGGTGATTTCGCCAACATGCCGCCCGTGACGAAAGTCTTGGGCGCCGTGTCGGTCTCGACAATCTTTACGAAGGAACCGAGTTTCAGTGAGGAAAAATAATTCGCGGCCCCCTCGATCTCTTCCTCCGTCAGCTTCGCGGCGATCTGATTCATCATATTCTGCGGCGCGCGCTTGGGCTCTGAGCCTTTGCGATCGCCCTTCTTGAAGGTCTCGATCTGCTCTTTGATGTAGTTCACGCTGAGCCCGGCGAGCGACGCGCTCTCGGGCCGTCCAGCGCCGCTCGGCTGATGGCAATAGGCGCAGGCACGCACATCCTGCCGGCCGTTCTTGACGATGTCGGGCATGGCCGGATGATCGTCCGGATGCCAATCGGGAACCTGGCCGCCGTCGATTTGGGCGCGGCTCAGCGCGACGTCGCTGTCAGGAACATGGACCAGCGTGCCATCATCCTTCGGCGCCTTGGAGCCGGGTGCGGCAGGCGGGTCGACCGGATAGGCCCAGTTCGGAAACTCGTCGGTCGTGGCCATCACCACTGGGAGCAGGAGCGGCGCGAGGCAAAGCACAGCCAGCCCTGCAACCATAAGCTTATTCATGACGATCCTTCCGTGGCGACATTTCCGGATCGCCTCCGGTGTTGGTTGTCAGCGTCTCGAGGAAGCTCATCCACGCGCAAGCCGTTCTTGGGGCATCCCGCCTCAAAAGGCCCTGCTTGCATCTACCGGAATGATGGCTTGCGCGCGTCCTGACTAGACTTGCTTCCTAATGTATGGATGTCCCCCAACAGGTGGCGCAGTAAAAGAGTTGATAGATTACAAGAGACGCAAAGCCAAAAATCAAGGCTCCGATCACAATTTTGTCAAACCCAATCGCGCCGCTCTTTTTCGCGGGAACGTGGCTCTCAGTCACATTATTTGCCATGGCAAATCCTCCAAATTGGCGATGTCATGGAGGCTAAATGTTCCCGGCGGAACCGCTTTGATCGAGATCAAATTTCCTCAAAGTCCACGGACGCAAACGGCCGGATTTCGGTCCCCTGCCGACACGGGGCGGATAGCTTGGAGTGTTAACCGTCAAGCGGCTCAGCACGCGAAGTTCCGGCGCAACGCCGCGCGCATGTTGATCCTTGTGGCGAAAACGGCGAGTTTCACGCCTTCGTTTTCGATGGGCCTGGCTTCAAGGACCGGATAAGGTTTGGTTTCAGCCAATCGTCCGCCGCGACTCCTTTAAGCTCTGCGATCTGTTGCGACGGAATGACGCGTGTAGGAGATGGATATGTTCAGGCCTCGTCTTGTGGCGTTGATCTCGGTCATTCTGGCAGCTTCGCTGTCGCGTTTGCTTCCCCATCCCCCCAATATGACATCCGTCGCGGCGGTCGCCCTGTTTGGCGGGGCATATTTCTCGGACAGGCGGCTGGCCTTTCTCGTTCCGCTGGCGGCGCTCTTTCTGAGCGATCTCTTTCTCGGATTCTATGGACACATGGAGGTCCAATATCTGAGTTTTGCGCTGATCGTGTGCATCGGTCTTTGGCTTGGGAAAGACCGCTCGGCGCTCAAGATCGCAGCGGCCGCATTGGCGAGTTCCGTGCTCTTTTTTCTGCTCACGAATTTCGGCGTCTGGGCCTTCGCTTCGCTCTATCCCAGGACGCTCGCGGGCCTGATGGACTGCTACATCGCCGCGATACCGTTCTTCCGGAACACGTTGCAAGGAGACTTGCTCTACACCGCGATATTGTTCGGCGGCTTTGCTCTGCTGGAACGCCGATTCTCGGTGTTGCGCGAATCAACGGTCAGGTCCGATCTGTCATCGGCATGACGGCGATGGCCGAGGTCCAGCGCATCGTCTCGTTCCTGCCCTCGGCCACCGAAATGGCGTGCGCCCTGGGTCTGGGCGACCGATTGGTGGGCATCACGCATGAATGCGACTATCCTTGCGAGATCAGGGACAGACCCATCGTCGTGCGCAGCGTCCTGCCGACGGAGCGGATGAGCCAGCAGGAGATCGACTCTGCCGTTGCCGAGCGCTTGCGCAACGGCCTCAGCCTCTATCAGGTGGACGAGTCGCTGATGCGCGCCATCGCTCCAGACTTGATCCTGACGCAGGACCTCTGTCAGGTCTGCGCGCCGTCGGGAAACGAAGTCTTCCAGCTCTTGAAATCGCTTCCCTCGCATCCGCGGGTCCTGTGGTTGACGCCAAAATCCCTGGAACAGATCTTCGACAATTTGCGCGAACTGGGTGAGGCAACGAATCGCTTGCGAGAGGCCGAGGCGTTGATCGCGGCGGCCCGCGCGCGGTTGGAGGCCATCGCGGCGGTGACGCGGCGGATATCCCACCGGCCCAAGGTGTTTTGCATGGAATGGATAGACCCGGTCTATTGCAGTGGCCACTGGGTACCGGAAATGGTGGACTTTGCGGGCGGGAGAGATGAACTCGCGCGCGAGGGCGCCTATTCCGTTCGCATCGCATGGGACGATGTTCTGCAATGGGCGCCAGAGGTGCTCATTGTCATGCCTTGCGGCCTGGATTTGGCGAAGACTGTGGCCCAAGCGCGGCAGCTTGTTGCATTCCCCGGCTGGTCCGATCTTCCGGCGGTGAAAGCGGGCCGCGTTTACGCGGTAGACGCGAACTCCTATTTCGCGCGGCCGGGGCCGAGGGTGGTCGAAGGAACCGAGCTGCTGGCGCATATTCTTCACCCCGACCGATTTGGCTGGAAGGGAGCGGACGGAGCGTTCTTGAAGTTGGCGCGCGATCCCGTCCCGCATCACCCAAACCGGCCGTGACGACGGCCTCCCAACTTTTGACCGGCCAGTCCGTGCAGAAAAGCTGCTGGCGATGCGGGGCGGATTTTGCTTGCGGCGTACAATACGCGGCGGAAAGGTGCTGGTGCGACGGGCTGCCGGCGATACAACCGGCCGGCGATGGTTCGGACTGTCTTTGCCCCGCTTGCCTCAATGACGAGGTCTTAAAACAGCAGCGGCCTCGGTCCTCGGCGGAGCTCGTCGAGGGTGAAGACTACTATCGCGAAGGCCCCGCGATCGTTTTCACGGCGCGCTATCATTTGCGCCGCGGCACGTGCTGCGGCAGCGGCTGCCGTCATTGTCCGTACAAAGAGTAAAGCCCCTATCTGCCGAACAATCCCTTCAGAACATCGCCGACCGCGGGTTTCGTCGGGGTGCCCGATGGGTTGCTTTTCTTGTCGCCGCCCAAACTATTCAGAAGGGTGTTCGTCAAGGCCTTGCCGACATTCTGCAAATCCGGCGCATAGGACAGCTTGGTCCACGGCCCGCTCACCCGGAACGGGATGGGGATGCCAGCGAGCCCGCTCTGCCCGCTTTGTCCCTGGACCGATGCCACCAGCTTTGGTTCGAGATGAAAATCCAAACTGCGGCTCGCCAAGTCGACCGTGCCGTTACCGGTGATGCGGACGAACGGGTTGAGCAGATGGAAATCAGAATTGTTCATCAGGCCCCTATTAATTGTGAAGGTGCCGCCAAGCTCGGCGAAGTCGGTCGAAGCGCGTTCGCCCAGCGAAGCTCCGGTCAGGGCCGATTGCACGGTGCGCGCCACCGAGGCGAGATCGACGCCCTTGATCATGCCGTCGCGGAAGGCAATTGCGCCCTTGCCCGACAGGCTGGCGATAATCGCTTTGGGGCTGGCGCCCTGCGCCGTCACGTCGAAGGTAACATTCCCTGTGCCCACAATACGGTCCACGCCCATGAATGATGCGAGGAACGGCTCAACTTTAAGTCCGTTGACAGCAAGGGAGTTCTTGATCGAGGGCGTATCGCGGCTTGCATCGACCACCAGCGCGCCTTTGCCCGTGCCATCGTAAAGGACGATGTTCTGCAGATCGCTATTGAGCACCCCATCTTGAAGCTTGACGGCGATCTGCGC
>DASQIQ010000130.1:0-17682 GCA_035631495.1 Micropepsaceae bacterium | reverse complement strand
GGTCTGGCGAGCCACGGTCTTTTCTTCGAAAAATCGCTCGGCCAGGATTTCGCTCAGAAACTTGCGGGCGGGCAGGAAACCCATGGCGCGCCTCCCGGCTATTACACGGCGCTTGCGAATCTCACCTTCTGGCCAGGGAGTCTGCTGCTGTTGCCCGGCATCGTCTACGGCATCGCGCACCGGCGTGAGCCGGCGGTGCGTTATCTTCTCGGCTGGGCGGCGGCGACTTGGCTGATTTTCGAATTGGCGCCGACCAAGCTTCCCCATTACGTGTTGCCCGCCTATCCGGCGCTTGCCGCTTTGTGCGCGCTGTGGCTGACCTCTGGTGTGCATAGCGAATCGAAAACGCAGCGCATCGCCCGGCATGTCTCTCTCGCACTCTATGTCATGGTGGGCCTCGCGCTTGCGGTTGTCGTTGCTTGGACACCGCAGCGATTCGGGACCGGCTCACCCTGGTGGCTCATCTTCGCGGCGGGCCTTTCGGGCCTGGCCGTGCTCGCCGCTATCCCACAAGTGCTGGCGCGCCGATTCTATCGCGGTTTCGCGTTGGCTTCGCTCAGCGCCATCATTCTGTATGCCGTCGCCGGATTTCTCACTGTTCCCCGCCTCACCGAATTGTGGATCTCGCCACGGCTGGCTCAAGCCGTCGCCCGCCATGCCGACCCCAAGGACCCGCCGGTGGCGGCGGCCGGCTATGCCGAGCCCAGCATCGCATTTCTGCTCGGAACGCAGACCCGGCTTGACGATGGACCCGAGGCCGGCCGAGCGGCCGCATCGTCGGGAGGTCTGGCTCTGGTCGCGGAGGATCAACGCCGCGGATTTCTCGGCGCGGTGGAGAAAGGCGGAGCACGCGCCGACGCGTTGGAGGAAATCGACGGCCTCAACTATTCGAAAGGCCGCAAGACTCGGATCACGCTCTATCGGGTCGTTCCCGGCGCAAAGTGAGTCGCGGCCAAATTCGCAAAATGTGAGTCGCCGACTGATTGCGGTGGACGATTCGCCCCTCATCCCCAACGTGATGCGCCGATGCCGTCACGTTTCTTGGCTCCGCGCATCGCGGCGAAGGAGTCATCGATGACTTTGCCACGACAGTCCGCATTCGCGCCAAAACATGAGCCCGACCTCTCACGCGCAACTCATGCAAGGCTTGGTGGAGAGCAGCCCTTCGCGTTTGCTTGCGAAACCTTTCATCTCTCTTGACCTCCCCCCGGGGGTGTTCGCCTCGCATTATTTGGCAAGCTTTCGTTTTTCTTTTAGGATGTTCAATAATTGTCGGCACTTTCCGACCCGTTTATTTGAACTCCCACTTTCCTTCACAGTATTCGCAGGGCTTTTCTCTTGACGAATGCAAAAACCCCTCTAAATCTAACTACCACTGGACCGTTTGATGGACGTAGCCATAGGGGGCGTCGAGGTTCGGTTATGAAGAGCGACATGAGACACCGATGAATCTCCAGCTCTTGCGAGGACGCGATTTACGTCCTCCGTCGCGGCGCGAGCGATTACCGACCGCCGTTTCCACACAGCTCCAAACGCATACCGCCACAGCACAGATCGAGGCACCCGCCAGGAAGAAAGCACTCAGCTTCCCCGTCAATCGCGACGCGCGGGCCTTTTATCGCCACTTCTATCCCGACACCTCCACCGCCGAATGGAACGATTGGCGCTGGCAGATGCGCAGCCGCGTCCGCACGTTGAACGAGCTTGAGCGTATCTTTGTGCTCTCCGCCGATGAGCGGGCCGCGGTCGCAGGCCATACCGGCTCGCTTCCGGTTGGCATTACCCCCTATTACGCCAGCCTGATGGACCTGAAGGACGCGATGGAGCCCCTTCGCCGCACCCATATCATGGTCGGTGACGAATATGTCCGGCTCCCCGGCGAGGAAGACGATCCGTTGGGCGAGGACCACGACACCGTGGTGCCGGGCCTGGTGCATCGCTATCCCGACCGCGTGCTGTTCCTCACCACCGGAACCTGCTCGACCTATTGCCGCTACTGCACGCGCTCGCGGCTGGTGGGCAATCCGGGCGGAGAATATCAGTTCAACGTCCGCAATTGGGAATTGGCGCTCGATTACCTCGAAGAGCATACCGAGGTCCGCGACGTGCTGCTCTCAGGCGGCGATCCGCTCACCATCGGCGACGACAAGCTCGATTATTTGTTGGGCCGCCTGCGGGCGATTCGGCACATCGAATTCTTACGCATCGGCAGCAAGATCCCAGCTGTGCTTCCCCAGCGCATCACCAAGGATCTGGTGAAGATGCTCAAGAAGCATCACCCCTTGTGGATGAGCATTCATTTTACTCATCCCAAAGAGCTGACGCCGGAGGTTTCCGAATCGACGGCGCGCCTGGCCGACGCAGGCATTCCGCTGGGTTCGCAAACCGTGCTGCTCAAAGGCATCAATGACGATGCCGCGGTGATGAAGCCGTTGATGCACGGTCTGCTGATGCGCCGGGTCAAGCCGTATTATTTGTATCAGTGCGATCCGATCAAAGGCTCGGGCCATTTTCGCACCTCGGTCGAGACGGGATTGGAAATCATCGATGCGCTGCGCGGCCATACCACGGGCTACGCCACGCCGATGTTCGTGGTCGATGCACCCGGCGGCGGAGGCAAGATCTTGATGGCCCCC
The DNA here is from genome assembly GCA_035631495.1 of Micropepsaceae bacterium. Taxonomy (GTDB): domain Bacteria; phylum Pseudomonadota; class Alphaproteobacteria; order Micropepsales; family Micropepsaceae; genus CAIYRG01. The sequence goes on along the minus strand of DASQIQ010000130.1, from coordinate 15,046 downwards.
GATGCGGTCGTAGGGCGGGACGGCGACGACCTGCTGCTGCGCAATTTCGAGGGCAAGGTCTACCGCTATCCCGATCCCGACGGCATGCTGGGCCGTGACAAGCCGGTACCTCTCGCGGCAGAGTGATGATGGGTCGTCCGGCCGGGACTCGATAACAAGCTCATGACCGCGGTCGCGCGGCCGGCTGGATGACCGGACCTGTTCCGGCCATGACGGTTAAGGAAAAATGCGTATCGGGGTGACCTACGATCTCAGGGCTGACTACCTCGCCAAGGGAATGAGCGAGGAGGACAGCGCCGAGTTTGATGCGGAAATCACCATCGCCGCGATCTGCAGGGCGCTGGCGGGACTTGGCCATGAGCCGGTGCGCATCGGCCATGTCCGAGCGCTGACGCAGAGACTCGCCGCCGGCGAGGGGTGGGATGCCATCTTCAACATTTGCGAGGGCCTGTCGGGCTATGCGCGAGAGGCACAGGTGCCGGCCTTGCTCGAGGCGCATGGGATACCGTTCGTGTTTTCGGACGCGCTGACCTTGGCGGTCTCGCTCGACAAGGCTTGGACCAAGCACATCGTGAGCGCCGCGGGCGTGCCGACCGCGCCCTTTGCGGTGATCGAACGCGCCGCCGACATCGCAGCCGTTGAGCTCGCTTTTCCGCTGTTCGTCAAACCCATCGCCGAAGGCTCCGGCAAGGGCGTGAGCGCGCGCTCGCGGGTGAGCGACGCGGCGGGTCTGCGCGAAGCGGCACACGAGCTTCTGGCTCGCTTCCACCAGCCGGTCCTGGTGGAGACCTATTTGCCGGGGCGCGAATTCACTGTCGGCATCACCGGCACCGGTGGGGATGCGCGCGTGCTCGGTGTGCTTGAGATAGCACCCACCGGGAGGGCGGCGTGTTCCGACTATGGGTTCGAGAATAAGGAGCGCTGCGATGAGAACGTCGTCTATCGGCTCGTCGAGGATGCCGAGAGTGACGCTGCGGCCGCGGTCGCGCTGAAAGCGTGGCGCGTGCTCCGTTGCCGCGATGGCGGCCGAATCGACATACGCAGTGATTCGGCCGGCCGGCCGCAATTCGTCGAGGTCAATCCGCTGGCCGGTCTCAATCCGGAGCATTCCGATCTTTGCTTTCTCGCAGGCTTTAGGGGCCTGAGCTATCAGGACCTCATAGGTCTTATCCTCGAATCTTTTTTGAAGAGGCATCCCGAATTGGCGGCGCGCAAAGCTGCCGCGTAGACTCCAATGTTGAGACTGCTAAACTCCGAATCATGAAGATTCTCGTCCTCCATTCCGATGTACCGCCGGATGCGCCGCCGGACGATCTGGATACGCTCGAGCAGGCGAAGGCGATCGAGACGACCCTCACGGGACTCAATCATGAAGTTTCCCTTGCCGCCTTCGCACCCGATTTGGCCCACCTCGAGGGGCTGATCGCGCGCGAATGCGCCGACCTTGTCTTCAATCTGGTGGAAACCGTCTGGGGACGCGGCCTTCATGCCTCGCTCGCGCCCGCCATGCTCGCGCAATTGGGTGTGCCATTCACCGGAGGCAGTGCCGCTTCCCTCGCGGCATGCGGCGACAAGATTCTGGCCAAGCGAATCATGACGGGAGCGGAGCTGCCAACCCCCGCATGGTCCGAGCCGCCGCATTGGCGCAACATCGGCGAAGGCCGCTGGATCGTGAAGTCGGCCACCGAGGATGCTTCCCTCGGCCTCGACGACGATTCCGTGGTCAGCGGCCGCGAAGCGGTGGCCGCGCGCGCGCAAGCCTCGGCAGCGCGCTATGGCGGCCGCTGGTTCGCCGAGCAATTTATCGATGGGCGCGAGTTCAACGTCGCGCTCATCGAGCGGGACGGCGCGCCCTTTGTGCTCCCCATCGGCGAGATGATGTTCGACAAATGGGTTGAGGGACGGCCGCGAATCATCGGCTACGCCGCCAAATGGGATGAGACTTGCGTGGAATACAGCGACACCATGCGGGTGTTCGATTGGCGCGCGCGCGAACCCGCTTTGGACCGTACCCTCGAACAATTGTCCAAGCAGTGCTGGGAAGTGTTCGGGCTTAGCGGCTATGCAAGGGTGGATTTCCGCGTCGACGCGGAAGGCCAGCCCTATATTCTCGAGATCAATCCCAATCCCTGCCTGGAACCCGACGCGGGCGTCGCGGCCGCTTGCGAGCAAGTGGGCATCCCCTATGCCTCGGTCATCGAAGACATCATCCGCGCCGCCCTTCACGGGTGACATGTTCCGCGACCGGCCCCGAAAGGCGGATGTGGCCGAGGTCGAGCGGCTGGTGCGGTTGACTGGGGTGTTCAACAATGCCGAAGTCGCCATTGCCCGCGAGCTGATCGAAGAGAATCTCGCCAAGGGCGCGGAGGCCTCCGGCTATCATTTTCTGTTTGCCGACGGTGCGAACGGCGTGGACGGCTACACCTGTTTTGGTCCCATTGAAGCCACGGCCGGACGTTGGGAGCTTTATTGGATCGCGGTCGATCCGAACGCCCACCGCTCGGGACTGGGCAAGCGTCTGCAGGCGGCGACCGAAGAGGCTGTTCGGGCTATGGGTGGCGTCATGCTCATTGCCGAAACTTCGACGCGGCCGGACTACAGCCCGGCGCGGGCGTTCTATCTGAAGCAGGGCTATCGCTTGCTCGCCGAAATCCCCGATTGGCACGATGACGGCGACGGCCTCGCCATTTACGGCAAGCGCCTATAGGGCGGGCGATGATAGGGCCCGGTCGCGTCCGAGCCGGCGTTCGCGCCATAGGATCAGCAGCCCTGCCGCGATCACGATGACGCCGCCGACCCAGACCTGAGGCGTCGGCAACTCGCCGAACAGGAAATAGCCCAGCGCCACCGCCCAGATCATCGCCGCATAATCGAAGGGCGCCAGCGCCGAGGCCTCGCTGAAGCGATAGGAAAAGCTGAGGAACAACTGCCCGGTGCCCCCTGCGATGCCCGTGAAGATGAGCACCAGGGCTTGCTCCCCAGTCGGAATGTTCCAACCAAAAATAGCGGTCATCAAAGCCACCGCCGCGCTCGTCAGCATGAAGTAGAACGCGATCGTGATGGAATGCTCGTGCGCGCTCATGCGGCGGAGGAAGATCATGGCTACGGCCGTAAGACCCGCCCCAGCCAGCGCGAAAAGGGCGCCATAGAGCGCGCTTCGCGAGACGCCGCCTTCGGGGCCCGCAATGATCAGGACGCCTATGAAACCCAGAACGACCGCGCTCCACCGATAGGCGTGAACCCGCTCCGCCAGCATGAGGGCGGCGAGAATCACCACGAACAGGGGGGCGGCAAATCCGATCGCCGTGGCGTCCGCGAGCGGGAGGAAAATATAGGCCGCGAAATTGCAGAACATGGAGATCGTGCCCGCGATCGAACGCAGGGCGTGGCTGTCGATCCTTCGGGTGGAAAGCAGCGCGGGGCCTCCGGAAAGGAAAGCGGCAATGACGATCACGGGCAATCCCAGGACGCTGCGGAAGAACACGATCTCCCCGAGCGGAAAATACGGTCCGAGCCACCGGATGGATGCGAACATCAGCGCGAAGAACAGAGTCGCAGCGACCTTGCAGGCGATCCCAAGAAAAGGGCGGTCCCGACCCGAATGCAGACTGGTGGAATCAGTGGACGTCATCGGAAATCTATTACCGTCCCTTCCCGGGAAGGTCGATGCGAACCGCGCTGAACCTTGCCGCTTAGAGCCAGCCGCGGCGCTTGAAATAGACGTAGGGAAGGATGCCGGAAATGATGATGACCACGAGGGCGAATGGATAGGCCCAGGTCTCATCGAGCTCCGGCATGTGATGGAAGTTCATGCCCCAGATCGAAGCGAACAAGGTCGGCGGCAGAAACACGATCGAGGCCACCGACATGATCTTGATGATGTTGTTCTGCTCGTTGTTGATGAGGCCCAACGTGCCGTCCTGCAGATAGCTCACCTTCGTCGCCACGAAGGTGGCGTGGTCCTGCAGCGATTGCACGTCGCGCACCAGCGTTTTGAGATGCGCGCGCACATCCTTGTGCTGCTTGTTGTCCATGGACTGGGTGAGGAAGGTCAGCATCCGCATGATGGTGAGCAGGCTTTCGCGCATCTTTGAGGTAAGGCCGTGTTTCTGGCCGAGCATGCGCAATATGCTCTGGAAGTCCCGCTTTCCCATTTTGTGGGTTGTCGTCGAGAAGACATCCGCCGAAATATTTTCGACGTCCGCGCCGGTTTTTTCCAGGATGTCTGCCATGCGGTCGATAATGGCATCCAGAAGCTGCATCAGGACCAGGTCGGCGCGATTGGCGTTGACCACTGCGCGCTCGCAACGCAAGGCGAAAGTGCGGAAGGGCTGTGGATCGATATAGCGAATGGTGACGAGTCGATCCGGAGTCTGCACAAAGGTGACCGCATCGGCGGTCGGAAGTTCGGTCTCTGCCTGTGCCATGATCATCGCCGTCATGAACAGGGTGCTGTCCTCTTGATAAAGGCGGCTGGAGATCTCGATCTCTTCCATGTCGGCGCGGGTCGGCATCTCCACGCCGAGCGCCCGGTCGACCTTGCGCCGTTCTTCAAGTGTGGGATTCAACAGGTCGAGCCAGATCGCGCTTGGCGGGATGGAATCCTCCTCGCCAATGGTCACGGCTTTAAGGCCGCCGTTCTGCTGCTGATATGCTCTCAGCATGCGACGCTTCCCGCGGGAAAACGAACAATCGAATTGCGTATTGAGGAGCGGCAGAGAAAACCTGACCCGGCCGCAGCCGCCCCATATAGCCTCACTGGGCGGACGGCGGGAAGGATATTTCGCCGCATTCTAAGATTTTATGTACGGCGATTGAGGCAGGACCGAAGCTGTTCGGAGATCCGGACCAGCAGCGCCTCGTAAAGCTCCGGGCCTGCGGGGATGTCCGCCCCCAAATCGTCCAGCACCGCGCTTCTCGCGGCCGAGCCTTGGATCAAAGCGGGCAGCAGGCGCGGCGAGAATTGCGGCGTGGAGAAGACGCAAATCGCGCCCGCGGCTTTGATTCTCGCACGCAAGATTTCCACGCGCCGCACGCCGGGTGGACGGTCTGATGCGACCGTCACCGCGCCCATCGGCGAGAGCCCATAACGTGCTTCGAAATAGTGGAAGGCGTCGTGGAAGAGCAGATAGGGAGAGGGGCGAATGGGCTCAAGCTCGCGGCTGAGCTGCGCATCCAGACGCATGACGCGCGCGACGAATGCCTGCGAATTGGCGGCGTAAAGCTTTGCGTGGGAGGGGTCTGCAGCGCCAAGGATGCGCGCGACGTCGCCTGCCATCGCAATGGCGTTACGCGGGTCGAGCCAGACATGGCCGTCGATGCCCCCCAGGGAATCGTCATCCTCATCGGCTTCCCATACGCCGCCTTTTCGCGCCGGCAGACGGGTCACCCCTTCGGCATCGCTGAGCGCGACGACGCGCGCCCTGCGGCCGAGAGTCGCGAGCGGCGTTGCAAGGAAGGTCTCAAGGACCGGGCCGGTCCAGAAGATCATGTCCGCGCGGGCGATCTTGCGGGCATCGGAGGGTTTGAGAGCATAGGAATGCGGGCTGGCGGCGCCCGTCAGCAACAGTTCGGGCGTGCCGGCCCCCTCCATCACGGCGGCCACGATGGAATGCAGCGGTTTGATCGAGACGAGGACGTTCGGCGCGGGTGCCGCGTGCGCGGTGACCGAGAACAAACCGAAGAACAGAGCGATTATCGAAGGACGCATCTAGTGTCCCGATTCCGAAGTTCGCAACATCTCGATATCGCCTTTTGGCGAATTTCGGAATCGAAAGGACACTAGCAACGTATTGATTCCTAGTGTCGTTATTGGTTTCGAAGTTCGCTAAGAGATTGATATAGGAATGTGGCGAACTTCGAAATCACGACACTAGGCTACAATGCGCCGATGAGCGATGGGCCTCAATCAATTCCCAGTTTCGACGATGTGAAGGCGGCGGCGGAACGCCTGACCGGCGTGGCGGCCGCAACCCCTTTTGTGGAAAGCCTGGTCCTCTCGGAACGCGTAGGCGGGCGGGTTTTCCTCAAGCTTGAGACCTTGCAGCGCACGGGCTCGTTCAAATTTCGCGGCGCCTATAACCGGCTGGTGCAGCTATCGCCCGCGAAGCGGCATCTCGGAGTCGTCGCCTTTTCGTCGGGCAATCACGCCCAGGGGGTAGCGGCTGCGGCCGCGTTGCTGGGCATCCCCGCAACGATCGTCATGCCCGCGGACGCGCCGCGCATCAAGACCGAGAGCACGCGCGCGCTTGGCGCAGTCGTGGTTCCCTATGACCGCAAACGGGAGAAGCGCGAAGCCATCGCGGACCGCATCGCGGCGGAGAAGGGCGCGGTCGTGGTGCCCTCATTCGACGATTCCAACATTGTGGCAGGGCAGGGCACTGTGGGGCTCGAAATCGCAGGCCAGGCGGCGGCACTCGGCGTGGCGCTCGAGGCGGTACTCGTTCCCTGCAGCGGCGGCGGCCTGTCCTCTGGCGTCGCGCTGGCGTTGCGCGCTGCAAGCCCGGGAACGCGGGTCTTCACCGCGGAACCTGAGGGCTATGACGGGACGCGGCTCTCTCTGGAAACGGGCGGGCGAATCGCCGCGGCCGGCACGCGCGACACCATCGCCGATGCGCTGACCTCGCCGGCGCCGGGGATGATCCCGTTCGCCATCCTGAAAGCGTGCGGTGCCGGCGGTGTCGCGGTCGACGATGCCGCACTGATGGCAGCGGTCGGTTTTGCCGCGATGAAGCTCAAGCTCGTGGTCGAGCCGGGCGGTGCGGCGGCACTCGCGGCGGTCCTCTCCGGAGCGTTCGATGCGCGCGGCAAGACGATCGGCATCGTGCTGTCCGGCGGCAATATCGACCCGGACATGCTGCGGCGCTGCCTTGATGCGACGGCGTAGTCCGCACCGTCATGAACTGGGCGCAGCGTCCGCGGAATGCCTCTCCTTGACGTCCTGGATGTCCTCGATCATCCGCTTGAGATCGAGGATCGCTTTGTTTTCGGCTTTCGTCAGCGCACGCTTGGGCCGAAAGTGGGCCATCAGTACGACGAGGGCATCCTCGATCCGGCCGAGCTGCTTGCCATAGCTCGCAACGTCCGAGATCACCTGTTCCTCGACCGCCGGATTGGACGAGTTTCCGAGGTTGACATTGACCAGGCCCACCTGGCTTCCGATCGGATTGAAGAACACCGTCCAAGGATTAATGGTCTGGGCGACGTTACCCGACAACGGGAGTTTGAAATCCGGCATAGGCGGCACCTCGTGTGCGCGCGATCCCGGCAGTCCTAGGAGGACCGGCCGCAGATCGTGTCGTTTTCCCCCTGATCTCTCCCCGCGTGGTGTCGTGCCTCGCTTAACGCGGGGCCAGCACCATCATCATCTGGCGTCCTTCGAGCCTGGGATATTGCTCGATCTTGGCGAAGCCGTCGGTTTCCTTCTGGATGCGCGTGAGCAGCTCCATGCCGATATTCTGGTGCGCCATCTCCCGGCCCCGGAAACGCAATGTCACCTTGACCTTGTCCCCATCGTCGAAAAACCGCTTCATCGAGCGCATCTTCACGTCGTAATCGTGATCGTCGATCGACGGGCGCATCTTGATCTCCTTGATCTCGATGACCTTCTGACGCTTGCGCGCTTCGGCGGCTTTTTTCTGCTGTTCGTATTTGTATTTCCCGTAGTCCATCATCTTGACCACGGGGGGCTTTGCGCCCGGCGAAACTTCGACGAGGTCGAAGCCTTTTTCTTCCGCCATTGCGAGGGCCTCGTCGAGTCCGATCGGGCCCATCTTCTCGCCCTCGGCACCGATCAGAAGGATGGTGTTCGAGGTAATCTCTTCATTGACGCGCGGACCGTCTTTGGACGGCGGCGTCTGTTGGGTCGGTTTCCTGATTATGACTGTCTCCCTTTAAAAGGCCCGACGCATTGCTCGTCGTAAGGGAGGCCGCGACGAGGTTTCCATGAGGATTTGCGCGTTGTCCCTCTAATGAGCAAGCGTCCGAGGCCGGTTGGCTTCATACGCAGATGAAAGCGGCGTTTCACCGGAGGTCCGGGGGCGCCGCTTCCCCCTTAAGCATATGAACGGCGGCGATTAACGCAAGGTTTTCTTGCGCCTCGGTCCCCAGTTTCCGCACCGTAACGGTACGATTTTCCGCTTCCCGCCGTCCCACGACCAGCAAATACGGCACCTTGGCCAGGGAATGCTCGCGCACTTTATAGTTGATTTTTTCATTACGAAGATCGGTTTCGACCCTTATGCCCGCCGATTTCAGCGCCTCGGCCGCTTCCGCCGCGTAGGAATCGGCGTCCGAGACCACGGTCGCGACGACCGCCTGGACGGGCGCAAGCCAGAGGGGGAACTTGCCGGCGTAATGCTCGATCAAGACACCGACGAAGCGCTCCATCGATCCGAGCACGGCGCGATGCAGCATGACGGGGGCATGTTTGGCGCCATCCTCGGCGATATAGGAGGCGCCGAGGCGCTCGGCGGTGTTGAAGTCCACTTGCAGCGTGCCGCATTGCCAGTCGCGGCCGATGGAATCGCGCAGCACGAATTCCAGCTTGGGTCCGTAAAACGCGCCTTCGCCGGGATTGAGATGATATTCGAGGCCGGCCGCTTTGGTTGCGGCTTCTAGAGACTGCTCCGCCAAATCCCATATGACGTCGCCGCCGATGCGGTTGTCCGGCCGCGTGGCGAGCTTCACCCGCACATCCTCGAAGCCGAGGTCGCGATAGACCTCCATCAGCAATTTGCAGAAGGCGATGGTCTCGCCGGTGATCTGCTCATGGGTGCAGAAAATATGCGCGTCGTCTTGGGTGAAGGCGCGCACCCGCATGATGCCGTGCAGCGCGCCCGACGGCTCATAGCGATGACACGACCCAAACTCCGCCAGCCGCAAGGGCAGCTCGCGATAGGACTTGGTGCCTTGCTTGAATATCTGCACATGGCCCGGGCAATTCATCGGCTTGACCGCGAGGGTCTTGTGCTCGTCCTCGACCTCGGCGACGAACATATTCGCCCGGTAATTCTCCCAATGGCCCGACAGCTCCCAGAGCTTGCGGTCGATCAGAAGTGGCGTCTTCACTTCCTGATAGCCGGATTTGCCGAGCTTGCGCCGGATATAGTCTTCCAGCGTGTGGTAGAGCGCATAGCCTTTGGGGTGCCAGAACACCTGGCCCACGGCTTCTTCCTGCATATGGAAGAGATCCATCTCGCGCCCCAGTTTGCGATGGTCGCGCTTCTCCGCCTCTTCGATGCGTTTGAGATAGGCCTCCAGCTCCTTCTCGTCGCGCCAGGCGGTGCCATAGATGCGCTGCAGCTGCGCATTCCTGGCGTCGCCGCGCCAATAGGCGCCGGCGATCTTGGTCAGCTTGAAGCCCTGGCCGATTCGCCCCGTGGAGGCGAAATGGGGCCCGCGGCAGAGATCATGCCAATCGCCGTGATAATAGATGGTGATCTCGTCGCCGGTGGGCAGGTCGCGGATCAGTTCCGCCTTGTAGCGCTCGCCAATTTCTTCGAAGTGCCGGATCGCCTCATCGCGCGGCCAGACGGTGCGTTTGGTCGGCAGGTCCCGGGCCACGATCTCGCGCATCTTGGCTTCGATTTTGGGCAGGTCTTCGGGTGTGAAAGGCTCCTTGCGCGCAAAGTCGTAATAGAAGCCGTCCTCGATCGCCGGACCGATCGTCACCTGGGTGCCGGGGAAAAGTTCCTGTACCGCCATGGCGAGCACATGGGCCGCATCGTGCCGGATGAGTTCCAGCGCTTCGGGGTCCTTGCGGGTGATGATGCGCACTTTCGCGTCCCGTTCGATGGGGCGGAAAATGTCCCATTCCTTGCCATCGACCGCGATCGCGAGCGCCGCTTTGGCGAGGCCGGGGCCGATGGCCGCCGCCACCTCCGCGCCCGTGACCCCACGCGTGAAATTCAGCACCTTGCCGTCGGGCAAAGTGAGGTTCACTTGGGGATTGGACGCGGACATCGACACGGGATTCTCCTTGTTCGCTATCGTCGGCGCGAGCATCTGCGCGCCAACGTGGTGTTTGTGAGAAGATCGAGGGCCGGGTCAAGCCCATATAAGAAGGAACACACGCGCCCGCCTCCGGTTCAGCCCTGCTGTGTGGGTTTTCGGGACCGCTCGATCAGCTTGGCGTAGATGTTCAGCGTGTCCTCGCACATGCGTTCGACGGTGAAGTTGGCCTGAATATGGGCCCGGCCCCTGCTGCCCATGGCCGCGAGCTCCGCGGGCGAGCGGGCGAGCAAGTCGCGCAAGGCGTCGGCAAGGGCCGTTGCGCTGCCCGGCTTCACCAATAGCCCGGTTTGGCCCGACCGTACCGTCTCGCGCGCGCCGCCATGGTCGGTGGCGATGACGGGCCGGCCCATGGCGGCGGCTTCGGGAGGAATGCGCCCGAAGGCTTCCGGGTCGGTGGAGGCGGAGACCACAATGTCTGCCGCGAGATAGGCGCCTGCCATGTCGGTGACATGATCGGACACCACGACCATTTCTTTGAGCCCGCTTTCTTCTATCGTGGCGATGATCTCCCTAACGTAGCTGCTGCGCCCCTGCAGTGCGCCGGCGATAACGGCCCGCACGCCTTCGGGTAAGCGGCCCTCGCGCTTCATCTGCGCGAGCGCCCGCACGAATACCAACTGCCCTTTCCAGCGCGTCATACGGCCAGGAAGCAGGATCACGCGCTCGCGATCTTTCGCCAGCCACCAATCGCGCATCGTGGCGATTCTTTCGGGTGAAACCCGGGCCGGGTCGAAATAGCCGAGGTCTATCCCACGCGGGATGATGGTCAGATTTTTGGGCTGGAAGCGGTAGGTGGCCAGAATGTGCCGCGCTGTCCATTCGGAATTGGCAATGACCGCGTCGCCGCGCGCCATCACCGAATTGTAGCCACGCTTCAGCGGGTTCTTGGCATTGTAGATGCCATGATAGGTGGTGACGAATGCCGCGCCGGTCATGCGTGCAGCGATCAATGCGCTCCAGGCCGGGGCTCGCGAGCGGGCGTGCACCACCGAAACGTTCTGTGTCCGGATGATGTTGGCGATGACAGACGCGTTGGCGATGATGCGGTGCGGCTTCTTGGTGGCCATGTTGGCGCGGATCAACTCACCGCCGGCCAGCATCAAATCGCGCTCGAGCCGTCCCCCTTCGGTGGCGACGAGGGCGCGATAGCCGCTCGCGATCAGCGCGCGCGCAATGTCGATAGTGGTGCGCTCGGCACCGCCCGCATCCAGCTCGGGGATGACCTGAAGAATGGCCGGCGCCGTCACCTCGCGCCATCCCGGGCGCCACAGGCCGACGGTCCACGGCGATTCAGATCCCAAAGCCAAGATGTTACGGTAGGTGCCGGCATGAGCGCGCTGACGGTAAAATTGCGGGTTAGGTGATTTTCACCATCGCCGATTTGCGCCCAGCCGAGCAAGCGCTCCGGGACGTGCATAATTGGTAAAGAGGCTCTTGCCTTCGCATCGCTTCGGCGCTCATCTAAAGCCCATGTTGAAACCCGGCCTCGCCTTGATCGCGCTCCCTTTGTTCTGGGCCGCGGCTGCATCGGCCGCCGCAAACGATAATCCCTTCGGCGCGGCCGATCCCTATCAAGCCTGTGTCGCCGCCGTTAATGCCAACGCCGCCGACGCCTTCGAGATGGCGTCCATCTGGCGCGATCATGGTGGCGGGCCCCCCGCCGAGCATTGCATCGCGCTGGCGCTGATCGCGTTGGACGAGCCCGGCGAAGCCGCCTCGCGCCTCGACCTGCTGGCGCGCCGCATGGATGCCGGCGCCGCCACGGACCGGGCCCGGCTTCTGGCACAATCCGGCAATGCCTGGCTGCTGGCCAACGAATTGCAGAACGCGGAAGCCGCCTTCTCCGCCGCGCTGAAATTGACCCCGAGCGATGCGGAGATTTGGACGGACCGGGGGCGGACCCGCGCCGCACGCCAGGATTGGGCGAATGCGGAGACCGATCTCAATTCGGCCCTGTCCTATGACAAGACCCATCCAGCGGCTTATGTGCTGCGCGCCGGCGCGCGTCAGGCGCAGGGCAACAATGCGGGCTACAAGGCCGACATCGACGCGGCCCTGGCGCTCGATCCGACCTTTCCCGATGCGCTGGTCGAACGCGGCGCGATGAAGATGGACGCCGGCGACGCGACGGGCGCGCGCGCCGATTTCCTGCAAGTGCTGCTCCGGGCTCCGGACAGCGCCGCAGCCGATACGGTCCGCAAGCGCATCGAAGCGCTCGAAGTCCACGACCGCTAACAGGGTCGAATTGCCTCAATCATCCCGTGGAAAGGTGTCTGACCCAAATTCTTCTGATAAAATTATGCAGCATGAAAATCGGCATCTGCAGGCGAGCACAGACTCGCAGCTTCTGGGAGGATGCGATGTTCAAAAAGTTTTTGCTCTGGAGCGCTGCGTCCGTCGCATGTTTGACGCCAGGGCTCGCCGCAAAAGAAACACAGGATGCCGGCGTTCCGAACCTGATGTCCGCCGATTTCGGGTGGCAGCCCTCGAGCGGCTTGGACTTTCTGCCCATCGATGGGAAGGTCGCGCCGACGCGGCGCGGCGGCGTATCTCAGCAAGGGGAGCGACTCTCGGACGCCGAGAACCCGAACCTCACCTCCTGGGCGGCCGCGCAAATGAGAAAGCGCAACGACGAGGTGAAGAACGGCCACCGCGCGTTCGAAGCGCAGTCCCGTTGCTGGCCGGGTGGCGTGCCGGGCCAATTGCTGTTCGTGGCCGAGCCGGTCTATTTCATCCAGACGCCCAAGGAGGTCTGGATCATCTGGGAGCGCGACCATCTTGTGCGCCGCGTCTTTCTGAACCGGGAGCACAGTCCGCATCCCAAGCCGAGCTGGTTCGGCGAATCCGTCGGCCGCTACGAGAATGGCGAGCTCGTCGTCGATACCATCGGCTTTGTCGAAAACGAGTTGAGCGTCGTCGATAGTTACGCCACCCCCCATACCAAGGACCTCCACGTGGTCGAGCATTGGAAGCTCGCCGATGGTGGCAGCGCGCTCGAAGCCACCGTCACCGTTGATGATCCGGGTGCCTTCAAGACCTCTTGGTGGGCCAAGGCCCGCTGGCAGAAGATCAATCGCGGAATGCAGGAATGGGTTTGCGCGGAGAACAATCTTGGCTACGAGCAGTTCTTTAAGCTTCCCGAATATCCGATGCCGGTGGCAAACACGCCGGACTTTTAGGAATTGTCGTCAGACACCGGTCTTCGGCGCTGCGCGAATGTCCGCTCTTGGTAAAAGCGGGCCGTCCCGCCCACCGTCCGGAAGGGCGGTTCGTGACTCTTTTCGATTATCGGCGTCGAGACGACATTCAGTGTGGCCGCCGTCCCTTCCAAGTCAGTGGGTCTCAAACGCTTGACACAAAAAGACCGGTCGCGTCGTTAGCACGATGCAGAACTTTGACTTAGGATGAGGCTCTCTACCATCGAAAGTGAGGATCCCCATGGTTGAGACATTTTCATCGTTTGCACGCCGTTCTTTTCTCTCGCGCTTCGGTGCCGGCGCCGCCGTATTGGGTGCGGGTATCGCCGCAGTCCTACCGGCGCAAGCGCAGAATCGTGGCGGCTTTCAACCGCGGCGGCATAATGAAGATGCGTGGTTAGATGCACCCAAAGGTGGGCATCGCGTTGTGATCGATTCTTCGACCGCTGACAGTGGCGGGGCGGCGTTGCTCTATGCCGCGAACACTTTTACCGCGAACAAGGCTGGATACAGTCTCGACCCGCCCGACCTCGCGGTCGTCGTCGTGTTGCGCCATCTCTCGACGCCGTTTGGTTATACCGACGCCATTTGGGCAAAATACGGCGCGGCATTTTCCGAGCTCGCCAATTTCAAGGACCCGAAGACGAAAGCCGCGCCTATGACGAATTTGTACAATTCGGGCGATTACGGTCTGACGCTGCCAAATTTCGGCAACACGATTCCGAGCCTCGTGCAGAAGAACGTGCAGTTCGCTATCTGCAACATGGCGACGCGGTTCGTTGCGGGCGTGATCGCGGAAAAAACTAAGGGTAATGCGGACGCAATCTATCAGGAACTGTCGACCAACCTGATCCCGAATTCGCATCTTGTCGCGGCGGGCGTGGTCGCGGTCAACCGCGCTCAGGAGCACGGCTACAGTTTGCTCTCCGCAGGGTAAGAGCTGCTAACGGCCGAAGCTGGGGTTGCGCTGTTGCTCCCGAAGGGCTAGCTGCGAGGAAAGCGCCACTCCTCCGCCACTGCCGGGTCGGTTTCGGCGCCCGCATAGCGCGCTGCGAGGCTGGCGAATTCCGCAGCCGACAGAAGTTTGGACAACGCCCACACCGCCATGCCGCGCACCAAAGGCGAGGCATCGGCAAGCCTTAGCTCCGCCGCGGAAGCGAGTGTCGCGTCGCCGGAATTGCCGATGGCGATGAGCACATTGCGCAAAAAGCGGTCGCGTCCGATGCGCTTAATCGGCGAACCCCGAAAGATGTCGCGAAAATTCGCGTCGTCGAGTTGCGCGAGCTCGCGCAATAGCGGCGCGACCAATTCGATGCGCGGATGGAACGCGATCTCATGGGCTTCTTGCGCGAATTTGTTCCACGGGCAGACCGCCAGGCAGTCATCGCAGCCATAGATGCGGTTTCCGATCGCTTCGCGAAAATTCCGCGCGATGGGACCCTTATGCTCGATCGTCAGATAGGAGATGCAGCGCCGCGCGTCGATTCGGTAGGGCGCGGGGAAGGCGTGTGTCGGGCAGATGTCGAGGCAGCGCGTGCAGCTGCCGCAATTGTCCTTTTCGGGCTCGTCGGGGTCGAGCTTGAGCGTGGTGAAGATCGATCCGAGGAAGAGCCAAGAGCCGAATTCGCGCGATACGAGATTGGTGTGCTTTCCCTGCCATCCTATGCCGGCCGATGCCGCCAGCGGCTTTTCCATCACGGGCGCGGTGTCGACGAAGATCTTGACATCGACGCCATGCGTCTCCGCGATCCAGGAGGCCAGACGCTTCAGGCGTTTTTTCAGCACCTCGTGATAATCGGCGCCTTGCGCGTAGACCGAAATGACGCCGCGTTCGC
>DASQIQ010000129.1:0-16902 GCA_035631495.1 Micropepsaceae bacterium | reverse complement strand
TACCGAAGGGCACATTGATGAAGAACACCCAACGCCAATCGTAAAGATCGGTCAGATAGCCGCCCAGCGTGGGACCCAGAATGGGCCCAATCATTACGCCGGTCGCCCACACCGCCATCACCATGCCACGTTGCCGCGGCGGATAGAGATCGAGCATGATGGATTGCGAAAGCGGAACGAGCGCGGCGCCGAAACATCCCTGCAGGAAGCGGAACACCACCTCCTGCGGCAGATTCTGCGCCAGCCCGCACGCCATCGACGTGAGCGTGAAGCCGACAAGACAGACGATGAAGAACTGCTTGCGGCCGAAGCGGGCCGCGAGCCATCCGACCGGCGCGGTCAGAATCGCCGCCGCGATCACATAGGAAGTCAGAACCCAGGTGATCTGATCCCGGCTCGCGCCAAGACTCCCCTGCATATGCGGCAGCGCGACATTGGCGATGGTGTTATCCAGCGCCTGCATCAAGGTCGCGATCATGGTGCAGCCCACCACCAGAACGCGGTGGCGCGTCACCAGGACTTCACCGGAAAGCGCGTCGGCCATTAGAAGAGATCGCTGAGCTTGCGCTTGTGATTGGTGTCGATCGAGACGTTTGTGCTCATGCCGGCGCGTATTGTCGAAATATCTTCGTTGGTATCAAAGGCGATCCTGGCCTGCAGGCGCTGGACGACCTTCACCCAATTGCCGCTGGAATTTTCCGAAGGCAACACCGAGAACTGCGCGCCCGTGGCCGGCGCAATCGAGGCGACGGTGCCGTGCCAGACGCGATCGGGGAACGTATCGATGGTGATCTTCACCGGTTGTCCGGGATGGACATAGGTGAGATCCGTCTCCTTCATGTTCGCCGTGATCCATTTGGCGCCATCCGACACGAGCGCAACCGCACTCGTCGGCACGAAGGCCGCAAGGGATGAGACGATCATCGCACCCGGCTGCAACGCGGAGACTTGCGTCACCGTGCCGTCATAGGGCGCCTTCACCACGGTATGGTCCAGTTGACGCTGCGCTTCGTCGCGCGCGGCCTTGGCCTGCATATAGTCGGGGTGGCTTTCGAGCGGCGCGCCAATGCGCCCGCCGAGTTTCGCCAATTGCACCTCGGCCTGCTGCTGCAACGATGTCGTCTGGGACTGCGTCGTGTAGAGCGTCGCCTGCGCCTGATCGACATTCTGCTGTGCTGTACCGCCGATGCGCAAAAGCGCGTTCTGCCGCTTCAAGGTGGTGTCGGCAAGTGAGACCTGCGCACGCTGGGCCTGTATGTCGCTCAGCATGCGTTGATAATCCTGTTCCATCGATTTGATGGTCAGCGCGCTCTCGGCCATTTTGGCTTGCGCCTGATCCAGCGCAATTTGGAACGGCTTCGGGTCCAGGCGGAACAAGACGTCGCCCTTGTGGACGCTCTGGCCTTCCTTGACGTCCACCTCCGAAACGATGCCGGAGACATCGGTGGACACCATCAGCTTGTTGGCGTCGACAAACGCATCATCCGTACTGACATAACGTCCACCGGTCAGCCACCAAAGGAGACCGCCCACGACGACGACGACGACACCGCCCAGCATCAGCACGCGGCGCAACCATAGCCGGCGCTCCGGCGCTTTTGATTTCAACGCTTCCCGGCGAGTTTCAACAACGGCGTCCATGACAATTCCCTATGCACTCTTAACGTTCGAACGCGGTTCCGCGGTCAGGTTCGCTTTCATTTCCAAAAGACAATCGATGGCCGTGTCCAAGCTCTTTGCCCCAATACCGTCGACCAGCAGCGAATTCAGCTGGGTCCGCGCCTTGTCGATCTCTTTCAGCATGGGTGTCGCCGAATCCGTGAGATGAAGGCGCCAAATCCGGCGATCCGATGCGTCAGGCCGGCGCTCCACAAAACCGCGCCCCTCAAGCCGGTCGATAAGCCGGCCGACCGTGATCGGCTCGACTTCGATCAGCGCGGCGAGTTCGTTCTGCGACATGCCGGGCTGGCGCTCGAGACGCACCAGGATCATCCATTGCGCGCGGGTCATGCCGTGGGTCCGGGCAAGCGCATCGGCGCGCGTCCGCATCAGCCGGGCCACATCGGAGAGAACACACAGGGGATCGCGGTCAAGGGACTGTTTCATAGCGTGAGATAATATAAGCCGCGTTATTATATTGACAAGGGGAATAAGCGGTAGCTTGACGGGAAAAATCGAGAAAATTTCACGTCGGCCAGGCTTGACCCGGCACGCCACAGTGGCTGCCTAGTGATAGCCCTCAAAATCGCAAGGTCCCATGAAACGGTGGGTTTTCCGGATTGGCGTCGGGTTCGTGGCCTTGCTGGTGATAGCGGCACTGCTTGGGCTCGACTTTGTCCGCTCGTTTCAGCGCTCCGTCCCGTCCTATGACGGCATACGCGATGTCGCGGGGCTGGCCGCGCCGGTACGAATCCTGCGCGACCGCTATGCCATCCCGCACATCATCGCGGCTTCGTTTCCCGATGCCGCATTCGCGCTGGGCTACGCGCATGCCCAGGATCGGCTTTGGCAGATGGAGACGGCCCGCCGGTTCATAGAGGGACGCCTTGCGGAACTGTTCGGTCCCTCCGCCGTAAGCGCCGATACCATGACGCGCGCGATGGGGCTTTACGCGGCCGCGCAGGAAGCCGTGAAGCATCTTTCTCCCAATACTTTGGCCGTGCTGCAAGCCTATGCCGCCGGCGTAAACGCCTATCTCAGAGAACACAAAGGCCCGTGGCCAATTCAATTCGCGCTTGCTGGTGATACGCCGCCGGAATTGTGGACGCCGGCCGACAGCGTCGCCGTGCTCAAAGGCATGGCGATGCAGCTTTCGGGAAACGCGTTTGCCGAAGCGGCCCGCGCGGAATTGATCCGTGTTCTGGGGCGCAGAAGTGTCGAGGATTTCTTTGCGCCGTTTTCAGCAGCGCCCTTGCCGGCCTATCTCGACGGTCTCTACAGCACGACCCAGACCGGCCAGGCCTATGGCGTTCCCGACATCACCGCGTCGGACAATTGGGCGGTTGATGGCGCGCACAGTGTGACGGGCAAGCCGCTCCTCGCCAATGATCCGCATCTTGGATTCACGATTCCCTCCGTCTGGTACCTCGCGCATCTCTCCTTTGGAGATGAGGACATTGTGGGCGGGACGCTCGCCGGCATTCCCGCGATCATCGCCGGGCGCAATCGTCATCTTGCCTGGGGCGAGACCAACACCGGGCCGGACACCCAGGACCTCTATCTCGAGCGCATCAACCCCGACAATCGGCGCGAATATCAGGTGCCGGGCGGATGGGCGGAGTTCGACACGAGGCTCGAGGTCATCAAGGTGCGCTTCGGCGCCAACCGCCGAGTCTTGGTGCGGACGACGCGCCACGGACCGGTCATGCCGGAAAATATCACTCTCGGCGGCGCGGCACCTGCTGGCTATGTGACGGCACTCGCCTGGACGGCCCTTGCGCCCGATGACACCTCGCTGGATGCGTTGATCGGCATCGATCGCGCCAAAACCGCCGCCGACGCGAAAACCGTCGCCAAGGCTTTCGTCACCCCGATGCAGAACATCGTTTATGCCGATGATTCGGGACATATCGGCCTGATGCTGCCCGGACGTGTGCCGATACGGTCCGACAAGAACGATTCCCTCGGTCTCGTTCCCGCGCCGGGTTGGGACGGCCGCTATGACTGGCAGGGGTTCATTCCACCTGAAGAGATGGCCGCGATCGACGATCCCCCTTCCGGGCGCGTCGCCACAGCCAATAACGACACTCAGCCCGAGGGTTATCGCTACACGCTTACGCGCGAATGGGAAGCGCCTTACCGTTATCACCGCATCGATGAGCTGCTGGCGGCAACAGCGAAACATTCCGTCGCGAGCTTCAAAGCCATTCAGACCGATATCGTCGACACTTACGCGCTGGAGCTCAAGCGGCGCCTGATCGCGGCGGGCCCCTTCGAAGGGGCGGATGGCCAAGCCGCGCGGCTGGTCGCACAGTGGAACGGCGCAATGGCCGCGGCGCGTCCCGAGCCGCTGATCTTCGCAGCCTGGGCGCGCGCGCTCGCCCGCCGAATCTATGCGGATGAATTGGGTTCGCGATTTGTCAATTTCTGGGGCTACCGAACCGAATTCACCTTACGCGTGCTCGACAATGTCGAGAATGAGGGCCGCTGGTGCGACGACCGAAGTACTCCCGCCATCGAGGATTGTCCCTCAAGCATCCGGCTCGCGCTACATGACGCCGTGACCGAATTGAGCACGGAGTTCGGGTCCGACTCCGCCCGCTGGCGTTGGGGCGATGCCCACAAGGCCATCCACAAGGATCAGGTTTTCGGCACCTTTCCCATCATCGGTGGATTTTTCAACCGCGAGGCGGAAATGGATGGCGGGCCATTCACGCTGCTGAGGGCCGACTCCGCGATGCGGAGCGAGCAGCCCTATGCCGCGATTCACGGCGCGGGTTATCGGGGAATCTATGATCTCGCCGACCCGGAGCGCTCGCTCTACGTCATCTCGACGGGGCAATCGGGCAATCTGTTCTCGCCGCATTATGACGATCTTCTGGGCGTGTGGGCGAAGGGGGATTACATCGCGATCCCCACCGATGCGAAAGCCATCTCGGACTCCGCGATAAACCGCCTTGTCCTTCAGCCGGCGAAATCCGTGGCCGCGCCGTAAAGCGGCTGCCGAAATCGGGCGGAAAACCGCCAGAACGCGGCCTGCCTCCAGGATTTCCTCAACAGATCCTTAAGGGCTCTGGTTCATTCTCGCGAACATACGAATAGGCACGCGCGGGATCACGCAAGCCGTGCCAGGGCAATGGGGTGGGTGTCGGAATGGCCGCGGACGGCAAGCTCGTCATCAAGCGGATCAAGAAATCGGGCGGCCATGGCCATCATGGCGGCGCCTGGAAGGTGGCATACGCCGATTTCGTCACCGCGATGATGGCGTTTTTTCTCCTGATGTGGCTGATCAACACCACCACCCCCGAGCAGAAACGCGGCATCGCCGACTATTTTGCCGCGCAGAACATCTCCCGATCCACGTCGGGTGCCGGCGGCGTGCTGGCTGGTACGGTGTTCGGGCAGGAGGGCGCGCGCGCGGGCGGCACCATGTCGCCGGTGAACAAAATGACGCCGCCCAAGCCAAAGGATGAGACGCTGTCGAAGACCTCCGGCCCGGCCAAAGGCGGCTCGACCGAAGCCCAGGGCGAGGCTACGCAGAATCAGGAAAAGAGCGACGACCACATGGAGCGTCAGATGCCCTCCGAGGAGCATCGCCTGTTCGAGCAAGCACAGATCTCGCTGCGCCAAGCCATGCAGCAAATGCCGGACATCGCGGAACTCTCGCGCAATATCCTGATGACGGAAACACCGGAAGGTCTGGACATCCAGCTCGTGGATGAGGCCGGCCAGGCAATGTTCCAGCCGGGCACGGCGATTCTCTATCCCAAGACGCGCATCCTGCTGCAGCAGGTGGCCAAGATCGTCGACCGGATGCCCAACCGCATTTCCATCACCGGCCATACCGACGCCGCCAAATTCGTCGGTCCGAACGGCCTTACCAATTGGGAGCTTTCGGCCGGTCGGGCCAATGCCGCGCGCGCCGTGCTGGCAGGGGAAGGACTCGACTCCGACCGGGTGTTCGAGGTCTCGGGCAAAGCCGGCTCCGACCCCCTCCTCCCCGACGACCCCTACGCCTCGTCAAACCGGCGAATCAGCATCCTTTTGATGCGGGAGGCACCGGTGGTCCCGCCGGGTCATAAACTCTAGTTACAAATTTGCTTGGCGCGCGACGCGCTTCCCGTTCATAATTCGCCTTATTCGTGCAAGTAGCGCCCAGGCGCGCCCCGGCGAGGCGAGGACTTTGACCGAGCATTATCTGTCGCGTTTGCCGCAGTTTTTTCTAACCCCAGGAGGGGCTTGCCCTTATTTGCCGGGGAAAGTCGAGCGCAAGGTATTCGCTCGCCTGATGGGACCACACGCGGCAGGTTTGAACGACGCGCTCACCCATTCCGGTTTCCGCCGCAGCCAGATGATTGCTTACCGTCCCGCCTGCGACGGCTGCGCGGCCTGTGTCTCGGTGCGCGTAGTGGCGCAGGAGTTCGTGCCCAACCGCACCATGCGGCGGGTGGAACGGATCAACGACAACCTCATCCGCACGGTCGTTCCGCCCGAAGCGACGCGCGAGCAATTTGCGTTGCTGCAAACGTATTTGGCGAGCCGCCACGCCGGCGGGGGCATGTCGGATATGGGACTCTTCGATTATGTCGCAATGGTCGAGGAAACGCCCGTCGAAACCATGCTGATCGAGTACCGGACCAGAGAACGCAATGGAGATGCCGGCGCGCTCGTCGCCTGCGCACTGACCGATGTGCTGCAAGACGGGCTGTCGATGGTCTACAGTTTCTTCGACCCCTCGCTCGCCTATCGCAGTCTGGGCACCTACATGATTTTGGATCATATGCGGGCCGCAAAAACGAGACGCGTGCCGTATGTCTATCTCGGCTATTGGGTGCGCGGCAGCCGCAAGATGGACTACAAAGCGCGCTTCCAGCCTTTGGAAGCGCTGGGCTCGTCGGGCTGGAAGCGTTTGCCTCCGGACGCGGTTTAGCGCGGTCCAATTCTCCTCGTTATTCCGGGCCGCCGAAACGCGCCTCCCAGGCCGCAATCTGGTCGTCCGTGATCTTGGCGAACAACACATCGGGCGGATGAATCGGCTGGCCCGGGGTTAGTCCGTCGAGGAATTCCGCCATCGGTTCGTCGGGCCAGGGGATGAGATCGGGAGCTTCCATCACCGCCTGGTGAATCTTCATCGCGGAATTGGGAATGAACGGCCATGACAGATGGCCGAAGAGATGGACGAGATTGAGCCCCATGCGCACGCCTACGGCGGCCTTGTTCCGATCGGTCTTGATCGTGGTCCAGGGCGCGGCCTTGGTCAGATATTCGTTGCCCAAGACCCAGATCGCACGCAGTTCGGCCACGGATTTGCGGAATTCCATGGCCTCCATATAATCCGTATACTGAGCGATACGCCGGTCTAACTCGCTGGCGAGGGATTCCTCTTCCACTCCGTACGTGCCGCCTTCCGGCACTTTGCCGTCAAAGCGCGCCGCGCAAAAGCGCGTCACGCGGTTGACGAAATTGCCGAGCACGTCGGCCAGATCCTTGTTCACCAGCCCGGCGAAATGGGACCAGGTGAAATTGGAGTCCGAACTTTCGGGCGCGTTCGCCATCAAATAATAGCGCCAGTAGTCGGCGGGCAGGATTTCGAGCGCGGTGTCCATGAAGACTCCACGCTTGCCGCTGGTCGAAAATTTTCCACCGTAATAGTTCAGCCAGTTGAAGCCTTTCAGGCGATCGACCAGCTTCCAGGGCTCCCCAGAACCCAAAAGCGTTACCGGAAAACCTACGGTGTGGAACGGCACATTGTCCTTGCCCATGAATTCGACATAGCGGACGTCCTTGGCTTTCTCGCCGAACCACCAGTCGCGCCACGCGTCACCCTTGCCGTTCGCATCAGCCCATTCCTTCGTAGCGGCTATGTATTCGATCGGCGCGTCGAACCAGACATAGAACACCTTGCCCTTCAGCTTGCCGTCCCCGATGTCGTCGGGCACCGGCACGCCCCACTCCACATCGCGCGTGATGCCTCGGTCGTGCAAACCTTCATCCAGCCATTTGTTGGCAATGGACGTGACCAACAGCGGCCAATCGTTCTTGTGGCTCGCAATCCATTCGCGAAGCTGCGGAACAAATTGCGATTGCTTCAGGAACAGATGCGTCGAATCCCTGATCTCGATATCCGTCGAGCCGGAAATCGCCGAGCGCGGATTGATGAGATCGACTGGATCGAGCACACGCGTGCAGTTCTCACACTGATCACCACGCGCGCTTTCATAGCCGCAATGCGGGCAGGTGCCGATCACATAACGATCCGCCAGGAACCGTTTGTCCGCGTTCGAATAGACCTGTTTGGTGGTGCGCACGTCCAAAAAGCCTCGCTTCCACAGCGCGCGGGCGAGGTGTTGCGTCAACTCATGATTTTGTGGGTTGGACGAGCGGCCGAAATGGTCCCAAGACAGCTGGAAGCCGTCGCCCGCCTTCTTCTGCAAAAGATACTGCCCGGCGCAGAAAGCACGGACATCCTCGCCCGCTTCCGCAGCTGCAAGTTCGGTGGTCGAGCCGTGCTCGTCGGTAGCGCAGATGAGCAGTGTTTCGTGCCCGCGAGCACGCTGGAAACGGCCAAAAACATCTGCCGGCAACTGAGAGCCAGCAAGCGTGCCGAGATGCTTGACGCCGTTGATATAGGGGAGCGCGCTGGTGATGAGGACGCGGGAAGCTGGGGAACTCACAGGCATTCGAAAACCATCGCTTGCATGATGACCGGGGAGCGGGACATTAGAGCACGTTTTCTTATATGGAAACGCGGGCCCTCTCGGGGGGGATTATTGAGCGATCTGAAACGAACCAGCCGGACGATCCGATCGAACCTGATCGCCGGAGTTTTTACCGTCATTCCCCTTTTGGTGGTGTGGCTGGTGCTGGATTTCGTCTTTGCCTTCCTCTTTGCGGTGGGCTCTCCGGTGGCCGCCGGGCTCACCATGTTCATCGACGATCGCATGCCGAGCGCGGTGCCCGTTCTGAATGACGCGCTGTTCCAGTGGCTGGTCGCGATTCTGATGGCGCTGTTGCTGCTCTACACGATCGGGGCGATTGCCTCGCGCGTGCTCGGCAGGAAAGTGATCGACGCCGTCGAAGGGTTGATTGGACGCATTCCGGTGGTCGAGACGGTCTATTCCGCCTCCAAGAAACTCATCGGCGTCTTGCAACAGAAGCCGGACGGCGCGGCGCGTGTGGTGCTGATCGAATTTCCTCATGCCGGCATGAAGGCCATCGGACTGGTGATGCGCCTCTTCACGGATGCGGTCACTGGCGAGGAGCTGGCAGCGGTCTTCGTGCCGACCACACCCAATCCGACATCGGGTTATCTCGAAATTGTGCCCGTTCGTTCGCTGGTGCCCACGACGATGACCATGGACCAAGCCATGACCATGATCGTATCGGGCGGCGCGGTCGCACCGGAAAATTTCAGCATCACGCCTGGGCCGCTGCGTTCGCATTAATGTGAAGTCCTGCGCACCCCCCGGATGGCCTAACAAGGATTTCACCAATTGGCGCCCTGGGCACGCCGCCGTCCCGCATCGACTTGCCGCCGCGGGTTGGGGTAAATTCCGCTCAAAGGAACCAAAGGCGCGCTTTCGAGCGAACCCTTTGAGCGAGGAGGATTTGAGATGATCAAAGGCGTTTGGATGAGCCGAGCAGGCCTATTGGCCGCCGCGCTTCTGACAGTGGTTGCCGCGCCCCCCGCACCCGCGTCCGAGGGAAAGTCCGACGTACCGAATTTCCTGGGCCCATGGCTCAACGGCAACAATTTCAAGCTCATCCCGGCGCCGGATGGACCCAAGCCGATCGACGATCTCGAGGGCTATGTCCATCATGAGCGCGGCGTCGATGCCAATGGCAATGATTTCAGCACCAACGCCTATATCGGCAATTATAAGAGCCCGCTCCTCACGCCGTGGGGTTCGGACAATATGAAAAAACAGGCCGAGAACGCCATCAAGGGACTCGACCCGTTTTGGCCCGCGACGTTTTGCTATCCCTTCGGTCCCACCGTCTTGCTGCAGCCCGAACCCGTTGTATTCCTTCAGAGCCCGGACAAGATCACCATCGAATACCAGCGCGATCATCAGGTCCGCCGGGTCTATTTGAACGTGCCGCACTCGAAGAATCCAAAGCCGTCCTGGTACGGCGAGTCGGTGGGGCACTATGAGGG
Source organism: Micropepsaceae bacterium (assembly GCA_035631495.1). Taxonomy (GTDB): domain Bacteria; phylum Pseudomonadota; class Alphaproteobacteria; order Micropepsales; family Micropepsaceae; genus CAIYRG01. The sequence goes on along the minus strand of DASQIQ010000129.1, from coordinate 7,085 downwards.
CGATACTCTGGTCGTCGACACGATCGGGTTCAATGGCAAGGCTTTCATCGACCGCTACGGCGTGCCCTACAGCGAACAATTGCATATGATCGAACGCTATCGCGTCGCCCCCGATGGAAAATCGATGCAGGCCGAGGTCACCTATGACGACCCCAAGGCGTACACCACACAATGGAAGGCGCTGATTCGATATCGTCTCGGCCGTGATCTGCCGCAGGAAGTTGCTTGTGCCGAATCCCCCGTCGATCCGGTGACGGGCAAAATGTATGAGATTCCGATCGCGGCCAAACCCGACTTTTGATTCGCAAAGGACAAAACACAACACAGCAGGCGGGTGACCGCCTGCTGTGTTTTTAAACTCTTACGCCCTGGGGTATGTCGCTTCGACTAAGAACCGATCGGGAGACGAACACCCGCGCATCGACGATACGCGGGTGTCCAAATCCTAGAACGACACGGCAGCCCCACCTATCCCTGGTAGCCACGGATTGAGGTTGCCATTGCGGTGATGGTCCATCAAGGAGCCGCCGCCCATGTACCAGCGTATGCCGACAAGCCACACATTGTTATGAGTGGAGGTGAATCCTGAGAACTTTTGATCCTGGTAGGTGTATCCGACATAACCGGAAACGCCCAGATCTTCCATGAACAGCCACTCGGCGACGATCTCAAACGCCGTGTCTCTCGCGTCGCTACGGCCGCAAGTCTGGCACCCCTGGCCGGTAATCAGATCGGCCCATTCCATACCACCGGTGATGGAGAGATCCGGCAATATATATCCAGCGACCGCGCCGCCGAGATAGTTTCCATGACCACCAAGCCCGGAACCGCCGCCCCAGAGCCAGCCGCCTTTGGCCATGGCCGTGATGGCCCCGAAATAATATTCGGCGAATAATCCGCCGTTGGTCACATGCCCTACGCGGTTAAAGTTCGAATAGTCGCCGTTGATGCCGATGCGGCTGTCCATATTCGCCCAGAAGGCGCTTCCCCCGAAATTCCAATCCTCCCGGCTGAAATGGTCCGCCCAATTGTGCTGGTAGGCGGCGTCAAACTGGAAGTTCAGGCCATCAAGAGTGCTGAGGGGCATCGCGACAGATCCGCCCAGGAGCCACGATTTGAGCGTTTGGCTCCCCGACGCGCTGTTGTCGGAATTGATATAGCTCGTGTTCAGCACTCCCGCGAAATCGGTCAGCGTCGCCGCCGCCGCCGGGCCTGCCGTAAGCGCCGCCGCAGCGAGAACGCAAGCCGTCCCCATCATTGTTGTACGTTTTTGCATTGCAATCTCCTTCGTTTCCATGCGGAACCGTTCTCTCTTATTTTGGAAAAACGGCCGCGTTGGCGGCGTCGAAGCGACTCCCCCAAGCGCGCTATTATCATATTTCACCAAGTGGCTGTAGCCCCTGGGCCTGCGGTTTCGAGCAGGAAGCCGGACGAAAGACAATTCGTGCGCGGGCGTCACCTTGGTGCAACAGGAAGGGCTCGCGGGTCGCCTCCTCACCCCTCGAGCGGGACGCTCACCCAACAACGACCGCCATCGCTCAGAGCATCCGTTCGCAAAAATGGCCCAGTGCGTGCCATCGCCAAGAACACCCTGCTGCATACCGAGAAGGAATGGGGCAAATACGTGAAGCCAAGCCTTGCCACCTGCCACGAATTTCTCAGAGCTCAATATTGCCGCGCTGCGGCCTCAAGGAGTGAAAAATCCACGTTGTATCAATTGGTTGACGGTTCAATTGAGACGCCATGTTCCACAGCGACACTGGCCCGAACATTTGCGAGCGCTATTGACAATCATTCGCATCTAGGGCATTTAAGAGGTGCGGCTTGGTATCGGACTTCTTTGATGATCGTTTGTGTGTGCAATAGGCTGAGTGAGGCAAAGATTCGCGGCGCCATCGCTTGTGGCGCATCATCGCCCGATCACGTCTATGCGCATAACGGCGTCAGAAGGATCTGTGGGACATGCCAAGAAACGATCGCAGCAATGCTCCAGGAGCACGAGCCTCAAGAACAACTGCAGGCCGCGGAGTAGTTTCGCCCGGTTCCTCGACCGGCGACGCCAAGACGATCGAATTCCTGAATCTGATCCTCAAGAACGAGCTCACCGCGATCAATCAATATTTCCTGCATTCGCGCATGCTGGCGAATTGGGGAATCTCAGAACTGTCGAAAAAGGAATACGAAGAGTCTATCGACGAGATGAAGCACGCCGATTCGCTGGTGCAGCGAATCCTGTTTCTTGGCGGGCTACCCAATCTGCAATATCTCGACAAGCTCTTGATCGGCGAGAACGCCGAGGAAGTCATCGCCTGCGATCTCAAATTCGAGGAGAAGGCGATCGCCGATTTGCGGGGCGCCATTGCCCACGCGGAACAGGTTAGGGATTACGGCTCGCGGACCCTCTATGAGAGTATTCTGAAGAGCGAGGAAGAGCACATCGATTATCTGCGCACGCAGCAAAGGCTGATCGCGGCGATCGGGCTTGCCGATTACATCCAGGTCCAGACCCAGGCGAACGCCGCCTACGCCCTCGATCCCCCGGGGGATTGAGCCAGACTTCAAATATGTAGAGGACGGCCGTCGGCGGCCAGCACGGCCTCGTGCATCATCTCAGACAGCGTGGGATGCGGGAAGATGCTCACCTGCAGTTCCGCGTCGGTGGCTTCGAGAGTGCGCGCGATGGTGTAGCCCTGGATCAATTCAGTGACTTCCGCGCCGATCATATGCGCGCCCAAGAGCTCTCCGGTGTCTGCATCGAACACGGTCTTGACGAAGCCTTCGACCTCGCCCAGCGCAATGGCCTTGCCGTTGCCAATGAAGGGGAACTTTCCGGTCTTGATCTTGCGCCCGCCTTCCTTGGCCTTGGACTCGGTGAGGCCGACGCTCGCCACCTGCGGCCAGCAATAGGTGCAGCCGGGCACCTTTGAGGTGTCGAGAGGATGCACGCCTTTCACGCCTGCGATGCGCTCGGCGACGATCACGCCTTCATGCATCGCTTTATGGGCAAGCCAGGGCGGGCCCACAAGATCGCCGATGGCATAGATCCCCGGCACCCCGGTCTCGCACCATTGGTTGACGACGACATGGGTCTTTTCGACTTTGATACCCGCCTGCTCCAGGCCGATATTCTCCACATTGCCCACGATGCCAACCGCGAGGATGACGCGATCCACGGTAAGGGTCTCGGTTTTCCCCTCCTTGGATTTCAGCGTGGCGGTAACGTTGTTCGCGCCTTTCTGCAATTTCTCGACCGTCGTCGCGGTCTTGATCACCATGCCCTGTTTCTGAAACGCCTTGGCGGCGAAGGCGGAGATTTCCTCGTCCTCGACCGGAAGTACCCGATCCAGAACCTCGACCACCGTGACCTGGGCGCCGAGCGTGCGATAGAAGCTGGCGAACTCGATGCCGATGGCGCCCGAGCCGACCACCAGCAGGGATTTGGGAAATTCCTTGGGCACCATGGCGTGGCGATAGGTCCAGATGAGTGTTCCATCCGCCTCAAGCCCGGGGAATTCGCGCGCCCGCGCGCCGGTGGCGAGCACGATGGTCTTGGCGAAATATTCCGTAGACTGACCGTTCTTGACGACGGAGATCGTTCCCCTGCCCTTCAGCTTCGCTTCGCCATCAATGACCGTGACCTTGTTCTTTTTCATCAGGCCCTTGACGCCGTTGACGAGCTGGGCCGCCACTTTGCGCGAACGCTCGACGATTTTGGGAAGGTCGAAGGTGATGTCGCCGGCGGAAAAACCGAACTCGTTCAGCCGGTGCAGCAAGTGCCAGATTTCGGACGAGCGCAGCAGCGCCTTGGTCGGAATGCAGCCCCAGTTCAAACAAATGCCGCCGAGGTTCTCACGCTCCACCACGGCGGTCTTCAGGCCGAGCTGTCCGCAGCGTATGGCGCAGACATAGCCGCCTGGGCCGCCTCCGATAATAATCACGTCGAAGCTCTCGCTCATAGGAGCATCGAGGCCGGTTCTTCGATGTAGATTTTGAGCGTTTGCAGGTAGCGCGCGCCCGTCGCACCGTCGATGATGCGATGATCGCAGGACATGGTCACGGACATGATCGTGGCCGCAATGACCTTGCCGTCGCGGATCACCGCACGCTCCTCGCCCGCTCCGACCGCGAGAATGGCGCTCTGCGGCGGATTGATAATGGCGGTGAATTCCTTGATCCCGAACATGCCGAGATTGGAGATGGAGAAGGCGCCGCCTTCATATTCCTGCGGCTTCAGCTTCTTCGCCTTGGCGCGCTCTGCGAGAGATTTGACCTCGTTGGAGATTTCGATGAGGCCTTTGGTCTCTGCCTTGAACACGATCGGTGTGATGAGTCCGGGATTGAGATCGACCGCGATGCCGATGTCGGCATGTTTGTGTTTGAGGATCGCCGCATCGGTCCAGCTCGCATTGACATCGGGGTGCTTCATCAAGGCCATGGCGGCCGCTTTGATCACGAAGTCGTTGATCGAGAGCTTATAGGCGCCTTCCGCTTTGGGAGATTTCTCGTTGAGCCGGGCGCGCAGAGCCATGAGCGCCCCGATATCGCAGTCGATGGTGAGATAATAATGGGGGATCAGGGACTTTGCGCTCGTGAGCCGACGCGCAATCGCCTTGCGCATGGAATCGTTCGGCACCGCCTCGTATTCGCCTTCCCTATAGAAAAGACGCGCATCGGGCAAAGGCGCCAGACCGGCTGATACTGCGTGAGCTTCCGGCGCGGCAACGGATTTCGCCGGCGTTTGCTCTTCGCGCGGCGCCGCCGGTTTGGGAACACCGCCCTTGGCGGCGGCTTCCACATCGGCTTTGACGATTCGCCCGCGCGGGCCGGAGCCATGCACCGAGGCGATATCGATCCCAGCACGCTCGGCGATCCTCTTCGCCAGCGGCGAGGCGAACAGCCGTTGCTCCGTATGCGGAGCAGCGGCGCCGTTGCCGCTTCGAGGCGCAAGTGGGACCGCGGGGGATGCCGGAGCAGGCGACGGAGTCTTCTGGGCCGGAGGCGATGCCGGCGCGAGCGCTGCGCGGATGGCCTCCATAGTTGCGGGAATATCCTGCGGAGCGGGCTCGCCCCCCTCGGTTTCCAAGACCGCGATCGGGACGTTGACCTTCACCCCCTCCGCGCCCTCGGGAATCAGGATTTTTCCGATACGGCCTTCATCGATGGCTTCGAACTCCATCGTCGCCTTGTCGGTTTCGATCTCCGCCAGGATATCGCCGGCCTTCACGACATCGCCTTCCTTGACGTGCCATTTGGCGAGCTTGCCCTCCTCCATGGTGGGCGATAGCGCGGGCATCAGGATCTGGGTCGACATGAGCTATCGGTAGCAGACGGCTTTGGCGGCGGCGATGACGTCTTCCACGGTGGGCAGCGCCAGCCTTTCCAAATTGGCGGCATAAGGCATCGGCACATCCTTGCCGGCGATGCGCATTGGCGGCGCGTCGAGATAATCGAAGGCCTCATCCACCACGACGGCCGAAATTTCGGCGCCGATGGAACAGACGGGCCAACCCTGCTCTACCGTCACGATGCGGTTGGTCTTCTTCACCGATGCGATGATTGTGGCCGTGTCGAGCGGACGCAGCGTGCGCAAATCGATGAGCTCCGCCTCGATGCCCTCTTTGGCCAACGCCTCGGCGGCATCCATGATCAGGCCGACGGAAATCGAATGCGAAACCAGGGTCACGTGTGCCCCTTCGCGCACGATGCGCGCTTTGCCGATGGGAAGCACGAAATCATCCAGCTTGGGGACCGGGAAGGAGCGGCCATAGACGATTTCGTTTTCCAGGAAGATCACCGGATTGGGATCGCGGATCGCTGCTTTCAACAAACCCTTCGCATCGGCCGCGAAATAGGGCGAGATCACTTTCAATCCTGGAATATGCGCGTACCAGGATGCGTAATCCTGGCTGTGCTGCGCGGCCACCCGCGCGGCCGGGCCATTGGGGCCGCGAAAGACGATCGAGCAGCCCATCTGACCGCCCGACATATAAAGTGTCTTCGCGGCCGAATTGATCAATTGATCCATCGCCTGCATGGCGAAATTGAAGGTCATGAATTCGACAATCGGCTTCAATCCGCCGAAGGCGGCACCCACCCCCAGGCCCGTGAAACCCTGTTCGGTGATCGGCGTGTCAATGACGCGGCGGTCGCCGAATTCTTCCAGCAGGCCTTGGCTCACCTTGTACGCGCCTTGATATTGCGCGACTTCCTCACCCATCAAGAACACGGTCTCGTCGCGGCGCATTTCTTCGGCGATGGCATCGCGCAAGGCGTCGCGCACCGTCATGGTGGTAAGCTCGGTGCCGTGGGGAATTTCCGCAGGCGCGGCAGCGCCGTTGCCCGAACGCGGCGCCGGTGGGATTGCCGCCGTCGCCTTCGCTGCACCTGGCGCAGGCGGAGGGGGAGAGCTTGGCTTGGGTTGGGCCGCGGGCGCCGCCCGGTTCGGAGCCATGGCTGCCGCCTCGCCGTCCACAGCGAGCTCGGCAATGGGCGCATTGACCTTTACCGCTTCGGCGCCTTCCGGAACGAGAAGCTTGGCGATGCGGCCCGAATCGATCGATTCGAACTCCATCGTCGCCTTGTCGGTTTCTATCTCCGCCAGGATATCGCCGGCCTTCACGGCATCGCCTTCCTTGACGTGCCATTTGGCAAGCTTGCCCTCCTCCATGGTGGGGGACAGCGCGGGCATCAGGATTTGTGTCATTACTTCAGAATGTCCGTGTAGAGTTCTTCCAGCGCGGGCTCGGGCGATTCGGTGGCGAATTCGGCGGCGTGGTTGATGACCTGGCGCACGTCGCGGTCATAGGCTTTGAGCTCGTCTTCCCTGACGATCCCTTCGCGCACCAGCCGCGCGCCGAACGTATCGATCGGGTCATGCTTCTCGCGCATCTGCTGCACTTCTTCGCGCGTGCGATATTTGGCCGGGTCCGACATCGAGTGGCCGCGATAGCGATAGGTCTTCATTTCCAGGATATACGGCCCCTTGCCCTCGCGGGCCCAGGCGACAGCCTTCTGGCCGGCGGCATAAACAGCTTCGACGTCCATGCCATCCACCGCTTCGCCCGGAACGTTCTGCGCTGCGCCCC
>DASQIQ010000128.1:0-2746 GCA_035631495.1 Micropepsaceae bacterium | reverse complement strand
CAGCTTGATATCGAGCAGCGCACGGGAAACCGGCGTCGCGTTTGTCGCAGCGGCGCCCGCCTGGGCAGCGCGTTCGGGCAGGCTGACGACATTGTCTTTGGCGACTGGCGCCTTCGGATTTGGGCGCGCGCCGTCGGGAAGGCGCAATTGGTCGTCGGGGGAGCGCTCATGGCCGGTGCGCCGGCCAAGCACGGTGTAGAGGCGGAAAGCAATGAACCCCGCCAATAAAGCGAGGAGGATTACGTCGAAAAACTGGAAACTTTGCATTTGGACTTTGCGCCTGCTCAGCTCTTCGCAATCGAAACCGAAAGACCGACGTGCCCCGCATCGCTCAGGATATTGAGCCTAGTCCTTGCCGGTTCGCGGGTCCAGCGTGCGAGGTGAACTTTACCAACAGTTCCCCAAATATGGTGCGTTAACGCCTTTCGCCAAGACAACCGGGCCGGCAAGCTTGTCACGCTCGCGCAATCCGTGCTAGCGGCGGGCCTCCTCAGTTTCACCCTTCAACGCGGAACCGACGATCATGGCCGAACCGAACAACCCCAATGGCGGCGCGATACCCCAGGAGGGCGCGGAACCACAAATGCCCGTCATCCAGATCGTCTCGCAATACATTAAAGATCTCTCCTTCGAAAACCCGAGTCTCGGGGTCAATGTTCAGCGGCCGCAGATCGAATTCACCGTCGATTTGCAGGCGAGGCGGATCCAGGAGAATGGGCCCTTCGAAGTCGTGCTGAAAATGCGGGTGAGCGCACAACAGGAGGAAAAGACCATCTTCCTCCTGGAAATCGCCTATGGCGGGCTTTTCATGCTCGACAAGGTTCCCGATGAAGTGATGCAGCCTTTGCTTCTGATCGAATGTCCTCGGCTGCTGTTCCCCTATGTGCGCCGGATCGTCTCCGATCTGGTCAGCGATGGCGGGCTGCCGCCTTTGATGATCGAACCGATCGATTTCGCCGCGCTCTATCGCAGCAAAATGATGGACGGGCAGGTTCAGCAGCAGGAAATGCCCCGCACGGTCTAGTGTGGCTTTGTAAGGATTAGCCGCCCCAGCTCCAGATCACATCGCCTTCGAGGTCGCCTGCGACGAAACGCGCATGGGCTTCGCGCTCTTCCACGCTCAACCGGGGTAGCAAGGCTTGGAGCCGCTGCCGGGCCGCGCGAACAAAGCTCACGCCCAAGCTGCCCGCTTCGCCCGGGGCGAGGGCGAGTCGAGCCTGGCGCCCGTCGATCAGCTCCAAATAGACTTGCGCCAATAGCTCCGCGTCGATCCGCGCCCCATGCAACGACCGTGCGGAGAGATCGATGTTGAAGCGGCGGCAAAGCTCGTCCAGTGAATAACGCGAGCCCGGAAAGCGCCGCTTGGCGATGGCGATGGTATCGACGCCGCGAGCCGGTTCCAAAGGCGGCTTGCCGAGCCTTGAAAATTCCGCGTTGAGGAATTTCAGGTCGAATTCGGCATTGTGGATCACCAGGCGCGAATCCCCGATGAAGTGGAGCAGATCGTCCGCGATCTTCGCGAAAACAGGGGCATCGGCCAATTTCTCCGCCGTCAGCCCGTGCACCCGGACAGAGTCTTCGGGAATATCGCGCTCGGGCTGAATCAGCGTGTGGTAGACCCGCCCCGTGGGCAGATGATTGTCCAATTCCAGGCAACACAGCTCGATGATTCTGTGCCCATCGGTAGGATCGAGCCCGGTCGTTTCCGTGTCGAGAACAATCTCGCGCATTTGGGCATTCACTTCCGCGTCGCGCGGTTGCGTAGTTCCGCGACGATTCGTTGGACCGCCGCGAAAGCGTGCTCCAAGCCCTTGTCGGTCTCAATGACGAAATCGGCCCGGCTCCGCTTGTCCACATCTGGAATCTGGCGCGCATGGATGGCTTGGAGCTTTTCCAACGACATCCCCGGTCGCGACAGCACGCGCTCGCGCTGCACATCGGGCGGCGCTGAGCCGACCACGACCGCATCCATGCGTTTCTCCCCGCCGGTCTCGAACAGAAGCGGGATGTCGAGGACGACGAGATCGTCCCCGCGTTTTCTCGCATCGTCCAGAAACGCAAGCTCGGCCTCGCGCACCAGCGGATGCACGATTGCTTCCAAGCGGCGAAAGGCTTCCTCGTCCGCGGCAACGCGAGCAGCGAGAGCCTCGCGCATCACGCGCCCGTCCCGCACCGTTCCGGGGAACTCGCGCGCAATGGCGGCCACGGCCGCGCCGCCGGTGTCATAAAGCCTGTGCACAACCTCGTCGGCGCCGTGAACGGGAATACCAAGACGGGCAAAGAGTTTTCCCGTCTCGGTCTTGCCCATGCCGATCGAGCCGGTGAGCCCGATCACCATAGGTTTGCGCTCCTTCGCGTTAGTCACGGGCAAGCGCTTTCACCAGTTCCGCGCGGAGTTCGGCGGTGACGTCCGGCGACACGCCGAACCAGGCGGCAAAAGCGGGCACCGCCTGATGCATGAGCATCCCCAGCCCGTCCAGGGTGCGGTGGCCGCGAGCCTGCGCGGCTCTGAGCAATGGCGTTTGCAGCGGATTGTAAACGATATCGGCAATAGCGGCCTGCGAGGGAAGCGGGTCCAGCGAAAGCTCGAGCGGCGGTTTGCCGGTCATGCCCAGGCTTGTCGTGTTGACAACAAGCTGAGCGTCTTCAAAGGCCGCTTCCCAGTCGCCCCAGTCGATAAGTTTGATTTTGGCAAATTCACCCAGTGTCGCGGCGAGAGCTTGGCTCCGCGGCTTGGTGCGGTTGA
>DASQIQ010000127.1:0-3965 GCA_035631495.1 Micropepsaceae bacterium | reverse complement strand
AAGAGCTACCGGGATCGCTTCGGCTGAGCCCGAAAATCGTGACGGCTGCCCCTTACGCCGGTCTGCGGCGCAAGGGCGCCAGCCGCGCGCAAGCCAATTCCCATGCCGCACTCTCAGGTCCAGCCGGCCGGCCATTGAGGGTCCACAAGAGCATCAGCGCTCCGGCATAAGAGCTTGCGCCCAACGCTATGTCGAGAAAGAGGCGGGGAGGACCACGGAAGGGAAGGCCCGCGTTCAGCATAAGCACCGCGGCAGCCATCACCGCGCCAGCTGCCATCGGGCGCCACAGCGCGATGGCAAAATCGCGCATCGGCACGTTCAGCGCACGCGACAAGACGTAGAACATGGTCGGCGACACGATGAGCGTGACGAAGAACCGCGTCATCACGATCACCTGTAGGTCGCGGAAGACATAGGCAACGGGAAAGATCGTCAGCGCGAAACCCACATTTCTCGTCCATTGCAGGCGCGCAGAGGCATAGGCATGACCAAGCGCCAGCAGCACGGAGCTGATCCCGCTGGTCAATCCCACCACGCCCCAGGACAGCGCAAACCACGGCATCAAGGGCCAGACATCATGCCATTTGGGACCAAGGACGAGGTCCGCCATGTCCTCGGCCACCAATGCGACCCCGATGCCCGTCGAGGTGCAGATGAGCGCAGACCAAGAGAGCGTGCTCAAATAAAGCTCGCGCCGCTTTTCCGGGTCGTTCTGAACCTTCGCCATCACGGGCATGAGGGTGGCGACGACCGGATTGATCAATTCCTGGCTTGGGCTGGTCGCCACATCCCGGGCCACATCGTAGCGCCCCATCGCGGCGGCGCCGGCAAACCCGCCGACCGCAAGCTTGTCGATCTGGTTGTTGACGTAGGTGCCCAGATTCTTGAACAGCGTCCAGATCGAGAAGGACCATATCTCGCCAATCTTGGTGAAACATAGGCGCGGCCGATGAGGATCCATGAGGTAGCTGAGAACAATCGTCGCCACGCTCTGACTGATGATCCCGATGACCAGCGCCCAATAATTCCGTAGCGCGATGGCAAAGCCGATCGTGACGACAAAGGCAATCAATTCCGGAATCACGCGGAAATAGAATTGACGCCGGAAATTCAGGTTCCGGCCGAAATTCATGGTTCCCACGTTCTGTAGGCCGCTCATCATCGTACGCAGCGCCAGAATCTCCACCACCAGTTTGGCGCGCGGTTCGTGAAAATACGCCGTGGTGAGCGGCGTCATCGCCAAGATCATCACGCCGAGACCAAATCCGAGCAGCAGGGATACGGTCCAGACCGAATCGTAGTGCTCGCGCGTCGGATTGGGATGGCGAACGATCGCGCCGTATTGGCCGGTCTGGGCGAAGATTTCGAGACTCCCAACGATCAGGCCGGCGATGGCCACAATGCCGTAATCGGCCGGCGTCAAGAGGCGCGCGAGGATGACCGTACTGATAAGACCGAGCAGCCGCGCACTCCAGCGCAGACCTATAGACCAGGCGGAGCCACGGACCAGGTGCCGTTGAAGGCTCGGTTCTTTACCGGCTTCCGACATCTAGGGGGCTCGATTGGGCGTTGTGGCAGTCTTTGAAGCCGTCATCTCAACCATCTGTAAGAGGACCCGCCGGAGCTGGATCTTCGGATAAGCGATTGCTGGCCATTTGGGCATTCCTACAGATTCGTTGGACGCGGACAAAATAGCCAATCCCAAAATCGACGGGGAATGATCTTTGCAGATTGGGTAAAGACGGCCGGCACGGCGTCGAACGCATGGGTGATCGATCGCATCAGCGGATCGCGCAAATCCTTTGATGGTCACGGTTCGCGGGTCCGCCTACCGCTTCCGGCAAGGGAGGGGGAAGCCCTCCCGGTTCGAGCCAGACCGGCCGCGTGCGGCGACTCTCTCACAAACCGCGTCTGTGGGTAGCCAATTGGAATTCTTGAAAGATCACAGGCCCTTGACGAGGATGTCGCTATCGCCGTCACATTCCCGTGGCAACGGGGGCGCGGGGCCCGCCGCCGATTGCGGGGACAAGCGCTCGCGCTTAGACTCGCAGCGCCAGCTAAAGGAGGGGTCCTTGACCAACGTGACGTTGCGCGTCAACGGACGCGCGGAAGTGATCGACGCGGACGACACGGCAATGCCGCTGCTCTACGCGCTGCGCGATTATCTCGCGCTGCACGGTCCAAAATTCGGCTGCGGCCTTGGCCAGTGCGGCGCCTGCACGGTGATCGTCGACGGGGTGGCGGTGCGCTCCTGCCAGATGCCGGTGAGCCAGGCGGAAGGGCATGAGATCACCACCCTCGAAGGACTCGGCTCGACGATACGCCCTCACCCGGTGCAAGCCGCCTTCATCGCCGAGCAGGCCGCGCAATGCGGTTATTGCACCAACGGCATGATCATGACGGCCACGGCGCTCTTGACCAAAACGCCGCGGCCGACTGAAGAACAAGCGCGTGAAGCACTGAGTGGGAATCTCTGCCGCTGCGGCAGCCATGTCCGCGTGTTACGCGCGGTGATGCGGGCAAGCGGCCAGGCACAGGGAGGCCGGACATGAACGCGCTACCCAGACGGCAATTCCTGCAGGCCACCAGCGGATTGGTGGTGAGTTTCGCCATCGCGCCGGCTTCGCCCGCGCTGGCGCAATTGGCCCCGGCGGCGGGAAAGAGCGTGGCCGCCGATGCGGTGGATTCCTTCCTCGCCATCGCGCCCGATGGGCAGGTGACGCTGTATAGCGGCAAGGTCGATCTTGGAACCGGCGCCCGCGTGGCGTATCGCCAGATCGTCGCCGAAGAGCTTGATGTGCCGTTCGCGCGCGTGGCGATGACCGAAGGCGACACAGCGCTCACGCCAGATCAGGGGACGACAGGCGGCAGCACCGGCATTGTCGGCGGCGGCATGCAGATCCGTCAGGCGGCGGCGACCGCGCGCCTTGCGCTCATCGCCATGGCGGTCAAGCGTCTCATCGTTCCGGTGGCGGAATTGACGATCACCGACGGCGTGGTGAAGGCGCGTGACGGACGCAGCGTCACCTACGGCCAGCTCGTGGCTGGCGGCCGTTTCGATTTGAAGCTCGACAAGGATGCGCCGCTCAAGGATCCCGGCTTTTACAAAACTGTGGGACAGGCGATGCCGCGTCCCGATCTGCCGGCGAAGATGACCGGCCGGCACACCTATGTGCAGGATTTCCGTCTGCCCAACATGCTGCATGCGCGCGTCATCCGGCCGCACGCGATCGGCGCGACGGTAGCGGCAATCGACGAGGCTTCGATCGCGGGCATTCCGGGTGCGAGGATCGTCCGTGTACAGAATTTTGTCGCGGTGGTGGCGGAGCGGGAATGGAACGCGGTCCGTGCCGCGCGCCAATTGCGCGTGACCTGGACCGGAGGCGGCGGCTTGCCGGGCTCGGACAAGGTGCATGCTGGGCTTCGCAGCGAAGCCATCGACCGCGACGAACAATTGATCAAACAGGGCGATTCCGCGACTCTCGTGCGCGCGGGCGCCGAACGGCGCTTTGCCGCGAGCTATGAATGGCCGGCGCAATCCCACGGCTCCATGGGACCTTCCTGCGCGGTGGCCGATATCAGGAACGGCAGGGCGACGGTCTGGTCCGCTTCGCAAGGGACGCACAAATTGCGCCAGGTGCTGGCGCGCGGGTTGTCGATGCCCGAAGATTCGGTGCGTGTCGTCTATCTTGATGGCGCGGGCTGCTATGGCATGAATGGCAGTGACGATGCTGCCGCCGATGCCGCGCTGCTCTCGCGCGAGACGGGGCGCCCGGTGCGCGTGCAATGGATGCGCGAGGACGAGCACGGCTACGACCCCAAAGGCCCGCCGCAGCTTCTGGACTTGCGGGCCGCGTTGGACGCCAAGGGAAATATCGCCGGCTGGGAGAGCGAGGCCTGGCTGCCCGTGAACACGCCCAATCTTTTCAACCGAGCGATGCTTGCTTTCACGGCCGCCGGAATTG
>DASQIQ010000126.1:0-17606 GCA_035631495.1 Micropepsaceae bacterium | reverse complement strand
GGACGGGGCGGGGCGCTTTTCTGTTTCTAGCGGCGTTTTCCGTGGCCGCTGTTGGCCTCTCGCCGTTTGCGGCGGCGGCCGCCGTCAGGCTCAATCTCGGCAGTTGATTTCGACAACATCCAAGGGAAGGCTTATGTAGGTGCCATGATAACCTTTCTCGCCAATCCCAAACGGTTTCTGGACTTCTCCAATGCGATCGCGCCCTGGCTGGGTGCGCTCGCCGCGGTTCTGTTGGCGGTCGGCTTCTATTGGGCGCTCGCTGGAACCCCGCCCGATTATCAGCAGGGCCAAAGCGTCAAGATCATGTTCGTGCATGTCCCGGCCGCCTATATGGGCATCATGATCTACGCGACGATGGCGGTGTCATCTCTCGTCGGTCTGGTGTTTCGCCATCCTCTCGCCGATGTCGCAGCGAAATCGGCGGCGCCCCTAGGCGCTGCTTTCACGGCGCTTGCGCTTCTCACGGGATCGCTCTGGGGCCGCCCGATGTGGGGCACCTATTGGCAATGGGGCGATGCGCGGCTGGTCTCCGAACTGATCCTGCTGTTCATCTATCTGGGCTACATCGCGCTGTGGAACGCGATCGACGATCCGGTGCGCGCGGCCAAGGCTGCGGCCATTCTGTCCCTGGTCGGCGCGGCCGATGTGCCGATCATCCATTTCTCGGTGGATTGGTGGAACACGCTGCATCAGCCCGCGAGCATCATTCGCCCCGGTGGCCCCACCATCGATAAGAGTTTCCTCTGGCCGCTCTTCACGATGATGCTCGCCTATACGGTGCTCTTCGCCTGGCTGTGGCTGATGCGCATGCAGACGGAAATTTTCGAGCGCCGCGCCCGTACGCTGATGATGGCAAAGGGCGCCTGACCCATGGCGAATTTCTTCGCGATGGGCGGCTATGCCGTCTTCGTTTGGCCGGCTTACGCGATCAGCGTACTGGTGCTCGGGGTGGCGATTGTGCTTTCCTGGCAAGCCCACGCGCGGGCACGCAGAAACGTGCGTCAGTTGGAAGAAGAAAGCGGCGAGACCGAAGAGAGCCAGACGTGAAGCGGCTGTTTTTCCTCGTTCCGGTGGTAATTTTCGTAGGCCTAGCTTGGCTGCTTTACATCGGGCTGTTTCAGGGCCCGCCTTCCCTTCTGCCATCGCCGTTGGTCGGCAAGCCGGCGCCCGATATTTCTTTGCCGGCGCTTGATGCGCAGGCGCAAAAATTCGACCGCGCCGAACTTGGACAGGGCCACCCCATCATCGTCAATTTCTGGGCTTCCTGGTGTGTGCCGTGCCGCCTCGAGCATGCGACTTTGGAAGCGCTGGCCGCGCGCAAGGGGATTACGCTCTACGGCGTCGACTACAAGGACAAGCCGGAGGACGCGCGCGCATTCCTCACCGAACTCGGCAATCCGTTCGGAAAGATCAATGAGGATCGCGAGGGCCGCGTCTCGATCGATTGGGGAGTGACGGGCGTTCCGGAAACCTTCGTGATCGACGGCAAAGGGATTATTCGCGTCCATTATGCGGGGCCGCTGAACGAGCAAGTGCTGGCGCAGCTGATCCTTCCTGCCCTGGAAAAGTGATAACGCCACCGGCGATCTGTACAGTTCCGTACTTAAGCTTGGCTCTGCTGCGAAGTCTTTAGGTTTTGGAAACCATCCTTTGCCATGGTCCGCCTATGCGGATCGATGCATCCAATCTCATCCTGGCCGCCCAGGCGCAAACGCAACGCCCCGCCGCTGCAGCCAAAGGGGCGGAGCCTCGCTTCGAGCCTCTCGATTTTGCCAAATCTCCCACAGGCCAGCAGGGCACGCGCACCAGCCAGCCCGGAGCGGTTTTACGCCCGGGCGCGCAACTCGACATCAAGGTGTGAAGGCAAACGTCTGAGCTGGTTGGATCAGACTCTAACGCCCGCGGCGCGCCTTGAGGCGCGGCTCACTGGCGGCGCTATCGTCGCTTTCCGCGTGGGAGACCACTGTGGACAGCATTTTCAAGAATCTCGCGCGGTCCGCGGTATTCAGGCTCGCGAGCAGCGCCCGCTCCACGCGGTCGCTTGCTGTGCGAGCGCTGCGCAAGGCCTTCTTCCCGGCCATGGCAATGCGCACGGCGTTTGCGCGCTGATCGGCCTCGGTGCGTTCACGGTCCAATAGGCCCTTGTCGATCATACGCCGGATCATTTCCGCGAGCGTCGAGCGGTCGATCCCGGTGATGGCGACAAGATCGGTTTGGCTCATGCCTTCGTTCTGTTCGACCGCGGCGAGAACCGTAAATTGTTGCTTGGTAAGATCGCTGGCGCCAGGTTCGCGAGAAAACAGATCATTGGCATATTGGACGCAGCGGCGCAGAAGATGCGATGGCGATTGGGAGAGGTCAAAGCCGCCGTTGGCCTTTCGCGGACCCTTCGAAGCCATCAGTTCCCCCGGCGAAATGTCTTGAGAGTCTCGAAATCGTCCGTACCCGTCGGACTAGGTCCTAACCTTAGCGCAACCGCCCGCCGACGCAAACGGTCTTTGTGATGATTTTTCATCATGTGATGCGGAAGAGTTGCACTTGACAGCTTCAGCACAAAGGCGGCGCTGCTAATAGCAATTTCGTCCCGACCTGTCGATCTTACTTCCTTGTTGCATAAAAGCCGCGCGGGGGCGGCTCACGTCGCGGGCGGTATCTGCTCGGCTTCGATTTGATGCCGCGCGATGAACGGTGTTTGCGCCATTGCGAAGATCACCGTCAGCGGAAACACGCCCCAGACTTTAAACGCGACCCAGGTGTTCGTTGAAACATGGCGCCAGACGATCTCATTGGCGATCGCAAGAGCGATAAAGAACAGGGACCAGCGCCATGTGAGCGTGCGCCACGCCGGATCGGATAGATGAAGCGTTTGACCGAGGACCACTTTGATGAAGAGACGGCTGAACGCAAGACCTCCGATGAGCACCGCGGCAAACATGAGATAAAGAATGGTGGGCTTGATCTTGATGAAAATGTCGTTGGACAGCCAGAGGGTTAATCCACCGAACACCAGCACGAGGCTTGCGGTTATCAGCGGCATCGGTGAAATTTTCCGCTCCACCGCAAAGCCGATTGCGATCACGATGAGCATCGCTGCCATGAACACGGCGGTTGCGGTGAAGATGCCGAATACCGCGTTCGCGACAAAAAAGATCAACAGCGGCCCGAGGTCGAGCGCCAACTTCAAAAGCGGATGCATGCGATCACCATAGGCTGTCGGCTGTGGTTGTTCCAGATATCACCGCATATTTCAAAACCGCCATGAACCGATCGTGGGTTTTTTCGGCTCATCGGCGCCGGTCAGAACTCGCGCGAATGCCGTGGCGTCGAAATTCTGCAGATCGTTCGTGGTCTCGCCCACGCCGATATAATGGATTGGAAGTCCGAAACGGTGGGCAAGTGCGACCAGGATGCCGCCTTTGGCGGTGCCGTCGAGTTTGGTCATGATCAGGCCGGTCAGGGGAACCGCGGCCTGGAACGCCTCAACCTGAGAGATGGCGTTCTGGCCGGTGGTGGCGTCGAGCACCAACAACACCGCATGCGGGGCCGAGGCGTCATGCTTCTTCAGGACGCGTGCAATTTTCTGCAGTTCACCCATCAGACCCGCTTTGTTCTGCAAACGTCCAGCCGTGTCGATCAAAAGCACGTCGGTATTGTCGGTGCGCGCCTGGCCCAACGCATCGAAGACCAGTCCCGCTGCGTCGGCGCCCTGCGCGCCGGCGAAGACGTGGGCATGTGCGCGTTCGCCCCAGATTTTCAGCTGATCGATGGCCGCTGCGCGAAATGTATCGCCGGCCGCGAGCGACACGCGCTTTTCTTCTTCGCCAAGCTTTGCTGCCAATTTCCCGATGGTCGTGGTCTTGCCGGTGCCGTTCACGCCGGCGACCAGCACCACGAAAGGGCGGTGCGCGGAATCGATCCGGAACGGTTTTTCAACGGGAGTCAGTACCTTGGCAATGGCATCGGCGAGAATCCGGCGCAGTTCATGTTCGCTGATGTCCGTATCGTAGCGCCCCTGACCCACTTCATCGGCCAGCTCATGGGCCAGCCCCGTCCCCACATCGGCGCGGATGAGCGCCTCTTCGAGTCTGCGGATTGTATCGGCATCGAGCCGCTCTTTGGTGAAGACGCCGCTCAACTCGCTGGTCAATTGCGCCGCGGAACGGGCGAGGCCCGCTTTCAGGCGCGCGAACATTCCCGGCCTGGAGGCAGAACTCTCATCGCTCGTCATGCGATGGCCCGAACGCCGCGATGCTGCGAGGGTTCCAAAACGTGCGCCGTCAAAATCCGGCCGTCGCTCGCGGTGATCCGCGTACGAACGAGGCTTCCCGGGCTCACATCTTCGGCGAAGGAAGCGGAGGCGAAGCAGCGCGCGCGTCCAAGCCCCGGTTTCTCCACGAGCAGCTCCTGTTCGGTCCCGACAAGGGATGACAATCGGGCGGCCAGCGCCACTGCTCCCTTGTCCCGCAAGCGCCGCGCCCGGCTCTTCACGATCGCAGGATGAAGCTGCGGCATTCTGGCCGCCGGCGTGTTGGCCCGCGAACTGAATGGGAAAACATGCAGGTAGGACAGCCCCGCGTCATCCACCAGGCTTAGACTGTTCTCGAACATAGCTTCGGTTTCGGTCGGAAATCCGGCGATCAGATCTGCGCCGAATGCGACATCCGGGCGCAGGCGACGAACCTTCTGGCAAAAGCGGATGGTGTCTTCGCGGGTATGACGGCGCTTCATGCGCTTCAAGATCAGATTGTCGCCCGATTGCACCGAAAGATGAAAATGCGGCATCAGCCGTTCCTCCTCGGCGATGAGGCGGAAGAGAACCTCGTCCACTTCGATAGAATCGATGGAGGAGAGCCTCAGCCGCCGAAGCTCGGGCACATGTTTCAAGATGCCTGCGACCAATGATCCCAGACCCGTATCGCCGGGAAGGTCAGCGCCATAGGCGGTGAGGTCGACCCCGGAGAGCACGATTTCGTTGAATCCGGCGTTTCCCAGCCGGCGCACCTCCTCGACGACTGCGCCGGCGCCGACGCTGCGCGAGTTTCCCCTGCCATAGGGGATGATGCAGAAGGTACAGCGATGGTCGCAGCCGTTTTGCACCTGCAACACCGCGCGCCTGTGGTCCGCGAAGGAATCAACGAACTGCGCCGCTGTTTCCTTGACGGCCATGATGTCGTTGACGATCACGCGCGGCGCACCTGCAAGGAAATCGCGCCCATAAGTTTCCGCTGCCAATTTCTCCTGATTGCCGAGCACGTAATCCACTTCCCGCATCGCAGCATAGGTCTCAGGCTCGGTTTGAGCCGCACAGCCGGTCACGATGATCCGCGCATCGGGGTTTTCGCGGCGCAGCTTGCGGATGGCCTGGCGCGATTGTCGCACCGCCTCGGCAGTCACCGCGCAGGTGTTGACGATGACGGCATCGCTCAGTCCTGCTTCCGCCGCACGCGCGCGGATCGCCTCCGATTCATAGGCATTGAGCCGGCATCCGAAGGTGACGATCTCGACGTCGCTCATGATTCCGCCACGAGAGTGGGCAAGTTCACTTCGCCCGCAAAGCTGAACGTTACAGGTCCCGTCATCAGCACGTGCCCGTCGCTCTCGCGCCATTCGATCCCAAGCTCGCCGCCATCAAGGATGACCTTGGCTTTGCGGGCCGTTAATCCCCGCAGATTGCCCGCTACGACCGCAGCGCATGCCCCGGTGCCGCAGGCCAGCGTGATGCCCGCGCCGCGCTCCCAGACGCGCATGCGCAAAGAGGAATCGCTAATCCGCTCGACGAATTCGACATTGGTGCGCGAGGGAAACCAGGGATGGCGCTCGATTGCCGGGCCAAGCTGAGCAACGGGCGCCGCATCCGCATCCTTCACGAACAGCACGCAATGGGGGTTGCCCATCGAGAGCGCTGCGGCGGACTCGAGCGCGGAATCATGGAATCCGGGGACGGGAAGCGAAAAATCCTCCGTATCCACCGCTTGCGCCATGGGAATCTCACGCCAGTCGAGGTGAGGGGGGCCCATATCGACCGTCACCGCGTCCTTGCCCGCAGTCTGACAGAGCAGCGGCCCCCCCGACGTCTCGAGGGCGATGGAATCGCTTTCCCGTTCGGCCATCAGAAGATAGGCGACGCAGCGCGCCGCATTGCCGCAGGATTCCACCTCGCCGCCATCGGCATTGAAAATGCGCATGAAGGCGGCGGCCCCATTTTTCGCCGGCTCCATCACGATCACCTGATCGCAGCCGATCCCGCGCTTCCTGTCGGCCACGATCTTGGCCGTGCCCGGATCCAGGGGCAAAGGGAAGATTCGTGCATCGAAGATCACGAAATCATTGCCCAAACCGTGCATTTTCAGGAAGCTGGTCATGGCGGCCTTATAAGACCGCGGCCCTTGGCTTGCTAGTGTGGTGGATTTGAAGTTCCTAAGGTTTAGATGGCATTGGCGTTTAGGAACTTCAAATCCGAAAACCACACCAGATTCAATAAATTGCTAGTGTGGCTTTGAACCCGAAATTCGTCCGGAGTGTTGCCCAAGCACTTGCGAATTTCGGATTCGCCACACTACATGGGCGAACCGGCAGCGCCGGGCGCCGAGGGTTGATCTCCTGGGTTAAGCACCCAAGATGAGCCGTCGAAGTGGCGGGAGAATTTCATGCGGCTCCGCATATGGGCAGGTTTGATCGTCGGGGCGGCGATGGGATTGGGATTGGGCACGGCAATGTATGGCGCGGAAGGGTCCGATGATCCCTATCTTTGGCTTGAAGATATCCGCGGCGCGAAGGCGCTGGATTGGGTCAAGGACCAAAACGCCGTCTCGCTCAAGCTCCTGAAGAATGATCCCGATTACCAAAAGGATTACGACGCGATCCTTGCCATTCTCGATGCCGACGACCGCATTCCGATCGGCCAATTGCATGGCGCCGCGGTCTTCAATTTCTGGCAAGACCCCGCGCATGTTCGCGGCATTTGGCGGCGCACCGATGTCGCATCCTATGAAACGCCCTCGCCGCAATGGGAGACGCTGCTCGACGTCGACCGGCTCGTGGCCGACGAGGGCAAGAGCTGGGTGTTCAAGGCTGCGAATTGTTCGCCCGATCTTTCGCGCTGCCTGATTTCGCTCTCGCCCGATGGCGGCGACACCGTGGTGTTGCGCGAATTCGATCCGGCCGCGAAGCGTTTTATTGATGATGGTTTCGCTCTTGGAGAGGCCAAGGCGGAAGCGGCCTATATCGATGCGAACACTATCCTTTTCAGCACCGACTTCGGACCGGGCACGCTGACGCAGTCGGGCTATCCACGTATCGTGAAGCTATGGCGGCGCGGCGAGAAGCTCGCGGATGCGACAATTGTCTTTGAAGGAAAAGCGCAAGATGTCATTGCATCGCCCGCCGTGTTCCACAGCGCGACGGGTTCGACTGCGATCGTGTCGCGTGCGGTCAGCTATTTCGACACGGAATATTTCGCCCTCACCCCGGATGGCGAAACCGTCGCGTTGCCGCTGCCCTTGTCTGCCGATGTGAAAGCGGAGTTCGGCGGCAATCTGATTGCGACCCTGAGAAAGGATTGGACGCCGGAAGGCCAGGCGACCATTCGACAGGGCGCATTGATCGCGTTTCCGCTGAAGGAATTCATGGCGAGCCGCAAGCTTCCGCGCGTGTCCGTGCTTTATATGCCCGGCCCGCGCGCCGCCATCGATCAAGTGGCGGCCGGACGCGATGCCGTCTATGCCGCGATTTTCGAGAATGTCACCGGGAGCGTCCATGCCTTTCGTTCGAATCCCGCCACCGGCACTTGGAGCAACACCCGCCTTGACCTGCCGTCAGGCGGCTCGCCCCATCTCGCTTCGGCCAATGATTTTGGCCCCGAGGCCTATTTCAGCTTTCAGGGTTTTCTGACGCCGACGACTCTGTTTGCCGCGAAGGGTCTGGGCGCGCCCGCACAAATCAAATCCTCGCCCGCGCGCTTCGATGCCGCGCCCTATACCACCGTCCAATATGAAGCGACCTCGCGCGACGGCACCAAGATCCCCTATTTCGTGGTGCGCGC
This sequence comes from Micropepsaceae bacterium, assembly GCA_035631495.1. Taxonomy (GTDB): domain Bacteria; phylum Pseudomonadota; class Alphaproteobacteria; order Micropepsales; family Micropepsaceae; genus CAIYRG01. Next base: position 9,565 of record DASQIQ010000126.1, on the reverse strand, counting down.
CAAGAACGCGGCCGGCCCGACGCCGATGCTGCTTTATGGCTATGGCGGCTTCGAGATTTCGCAGACGCCGTTTTATTGGTCGAGCGCGGGGCGCTTGTGGCTGGGCAAGGGCGGCGCCTATGCGGTGGCCAATATCCGCGGCGGCGGGGAATTCGGTCCCGCATGGCATGAAGCGGCGCTGAAGACCAACCGTCAGAAAGCCTATGATGATTTCATCGCTATTGCCGAAGATCTGGTGAAACGCGGCCTCACCACGTCACAGCAGCTTGGCATCATGGGCGGTTCGAATGGCGGGCTATTGGTTGGCGCGGTGGCCGTTGAGCGGCCCGATCTATTCGGCGCCGTTGTCTGTCAGGTGCCGTTGCTCGACATGATACGATTTCCCAAGCTCGGCGCGGGCGCCTCATGGGTGGGGGAATATGGCGATCCGGAAAACGCCGTGGAGCGCGCGGCGATTTTGAAATATTCGCCCTATCAGAATGTGAAAGCAGGGGTGAAATATCCGCCGATCTTCTTCGTCACCGCGACGTCGGACGACCGTGTCACGCCGGTGCATGCGCGCAAGATGGCGGCGAAGATGGAAGCGCAGGGTCACGACGTTCTGTTCTACGAGAACACCGAGGGTGGCCATGCGGCGGCGGCCAATCATGCCCAGCAGGCGGAAATGAACGCGTTGGGCTACGTCTATCTCGCGCAAAAGCTGGGACTGAAGTAGGCCCCTTTTTGTCACCATGGCCGGGCTTGACCCGGCCATCCAGCCGTGGCGCGTCTGCGCCACGAATGACTCATGCTCGGCCTATCAGCTAGCATCTCAAAATGCCGAGTGGCTTTGTTTACATCCTCGCCAGCAAACGCAATGGCACCCTGTACATCGGTGTCACATCGGATTTGCACGGCCGCATTCAAGCGCATCGCTACCGACAGGGTTCAGCGTTTGCGAAGAAATACGGGGTGAATCGCCTCGTTTGGTTTGAAGAACACGCGCTTTATGCCGAAGCGATACAACGTGAGACAAGTTTGAAGCGTTGGAGCCGTGCCTGGAAAATCGCGCTGATCGAAGAGATGAATCCCGATTGGAAAGACCTTCTCGAGACGTGGAATTCCTGATCGGGAGAGGTCAATTCGCGCGCGGCCGCGCGCTCACTGGATGGCCGGGTCAAGCCCGGCCATGGTGAGGGGTGAGAGGTTTAGTCGCCCCTATCCCGCCGCCGTCTCTCGGATAAAGCGTTCACGGAACAAGGTCTTCTGGGTATTCGCCTATTGATACCATCACAGGTATCTCACCAGCTCTCCAGCCCTCCAGATATTGGTGTCCAGCTCCAGCGCGACTGAGCGCATCCAGTTTTTCTGCAATTTCCTCCGCCCATTCACCATCAAGTATCCAATGGTAGTGGAAAGGGCTATTCGCCTCGCGCCGCATACCCGTCCCGCGTTCGGCCCATTCAAGCGTGATCTGGGAACCGTCTACTGAAAGAAAACGCTGATCCTGGCTGAGCTTGAAATTACGCCGTGCTATCGAAGGCTCACGCAAGATCTTGCTGAACTCAGAAACGTCCTCTCTTCCACCCCAGAAAAGGATGGTTGGTTCGGGCTTGAAGCCTCTAAAAAAAGCAAACCTGAGCACGCTATTAGTTGCCCCTTTTACCCAGGCACCGAGTCGTGGCGTGTCATCTCCGAGCAGTCGGTGAACCAAGGCGCGCGCGAGCCCCAGAAAATGACCGCCTGTGGTTTGGTGCCCGGATCATCGTCCAGCGAGCCCGCGGGGATCACCATAAGTGCCCCGTCGCGCGTCGCATGGGGCACTTTCGAGCCGCAATGGCTGCAGAATTGCAACCCGAAGCGCTTCGCCTCGGGAAGATCGTAGCGCCTCACTTCGCTTTCACCTTGCGTCCAGCGGAAGGCCTGCGGCTTCACGAAACCATTGGCCGCGTGCGGCGAACCGGTGGCTTTGCGGCAGCGCGAACAATGGCAGTACATGAACCGTTCGAACGGCAGTTTCACTTCGTATTGCACCTTTTTGCATAGACAGCTGCCATGCGCGACCATCGTCACCTCCCGTTGTTGCGTTTGTCCTAGCATTGACTTGAGGATGTGCGGCAACTAAATCCTGCACATCCGGAATGGCTTAGCCTTTCCGGTCCCGGGCTGTGAATCCGGGATCGCCCCCAGGCAGCGCAGGTGCGCCCCCTGGGGCGTTCGGCGTTTGGAGTAGCGCATGTTCGACAGTCTGCAGACTCGTTTGGGTTCCGTGTTCGACCGCTTGCGCGGGCGTGGTGCGCTGTCCGAAGCCGATGTGGAGACGGCGCTGGACGAAGTGCGCAGCGTTCTGATCGATGCCGATGTCGCGCTGCCCGTGGTGAAGAACTTCATCGGCAAAGTGCGCGAGCGCGCGGTCGGTGAATCCGTGATCCGATCGGTCACGCCCGGCCAGCAAGTGGTGAAGATCGTCTACGACACGCTGGTCGAGACCTTGGGCGCGGAATCCGAAGGGCTGTCGCTTGGTGCGCCACCGGCGCCGATTCTGATGGTCGGCCTGCAAGGCTCGGGCAAGACCACGACCTCGGCCAAGCTCGCGAGCCTGTTGCAGACCAAAGACAAGAAGCGCGTGCTCATGGCGTCCCTGGACGTCAACCGTCCCGCCGCCATGGAGCAGCTCAAGGTCCTGGGTGAGCAGACGGGCGTGTCGACGTTGCCCATCATTTTGGGCCAGCGACCGACCGATATCGCCAGACGTGCGCTCGCCGCCGCCAAGGTCGGCGGATACGACGTCCTCATCCTCGACACCGCTGGCCGCCAGCATGTCGACGAAGCCCTGATGACCGAAGTCGCGGAGGTGAAGAGACTTACGGGCCCGCATGAGACGCTCCTCGTCGCCGACAGCCTGACCGGCCAGGACGCGGTCAATATCGCGAAAAGCTTCAATGAGCGGGTGCAGATCTCGGGCATCATCCTCACCCGCGCCGATGGCGATCAGCGCGGCGGCGCGGCGCTTTCCATGCGCGAAGTCACTGGTGCGCCGATCAAATTTCTCGGTACCGGCGAGAAACTGGATGCGCTTGAGGCGTTTCATCCGGCGCGCGTGGCCTCGCGCATCCTCGACATGGGCGATGTCGTCTCGCTTGTCGAAAGGGCGGTGGAAACCGTCGATCGCGAAAAGGCGGAGAAACTCGCCAAGAAGATGAAAAAGGGCGAGCTCGATTTCAACGATCTCGCCGATCAGCTTTCCCAGATGCGCAAGATGGGCGGCATGCAAGGGCTTTTGGGCATGCTGCCGGGCATTGGCAAGATCAAGGATCAGATCGCCGCCGCCGGCCTGGACGACCGAATCTTGAAGCGCCAGGAAGCGATCATTTCCTCGATGACCAAAGAGGAGCGCGTGAAGCCGGACGTCATCAACGGCTCGCGCCGGAAGCGCATCGCGGCGGGCGCGGGCGTGGATGTCTCCGACGTCAACAAGATCCTTAAGATGCAGCGCCAGATGGCCGATGTGATGAAGAAGATGGGCAAAGGCGGCCGCGGCATGATGGGCGCGCTCGGCGGCATGAACCCGCAAATGATGTCCGGCCTCGGCGGCGGCATGCCTCCCGGATTGCCTCCCGGCTTCGGAGGAAAGAAATGATATTCATCAGCACACGGAAGGAACAACAATGGCTTTGAAGATCAGATTGTCTCGCGGGGGCACCAAGAAGCGGCCCCATTATTCCATTGTGGTCGCGGAATCGCGCAGCCCGCGCGACGGCAGGTTCATCGACCGGCTGGGCTATTACAATCCGTTGCTGCCCAAGGACCACGCCGATCGTCTCAAGCTCGATCTGGACAAGGCCAAGACCTGGATCGGCAAAGGCGCCACCGCTTCGGACCGCGTGCACCGTTTCCTCGCCGATGCAGGTTTGGTGAAGCCGATCAAGCACCATAGTCCCGAGAAGATGAAGCCCAAGAAGAAGGCGCAGGAGCGCGCCGCCGCGGCGGCCAAAGCGGCTGCCCAGCCGCCGGCTTGACGCAAAGGCGCATCCTCCTCGGCGTCGTCGCGGCTGCCCACGGCATCAAGGGCGAGGTGAAGGTGAAGACCTTTACCCAATCTCCCGAAGGCCTCCGCGCTTACGGGCCGGTGAGCACCGAGGATGGGCGGCAGCTTGAAATCGCCGCTTTGCGCCCATTCAAACCGGACGAGGTGATCGTGCGTTTTGCCGGGATCGCGGACCGGAGCGCTGCGGAGAGTCTGAAAGGGCGGAGTCTCTATGTGCTCCGCGCCGCATTGCCCGCGACGGAAGCCGGCGAATTCTATTATGAGGACCTCATTGGCCTCAGAGCCGAAGATCCCTCTGGCAATCCTCTCGGCACGGTGCGCGGGGTGCACAATTTCGGCGCCGGCGATGTCGTCGAGATCGAATTTGCCGATGGTACGACCGAGTTCATTGCTTTCAACGATGCCAATGTGCCGGCTGTCGATATCGCCGCGGGCCGGATCGTGATCGAGCTTCCCCCCGATGTGGAGGAAGGCAAAGGCAAGCAATGATTCTGATTGTACGCATCTCCCCCTCACCCGCTCGGGATTGGCTCGGCACGCCAACCCTTCGCTCCCTCTCCCCCAAGGGAGAGGGTTGGGGTGAGGGGGCGGCGCGTGAACGCGCACAGGCTATGCCATGACATGGCGCGCTTCGGTCCTGACGCTCTTTCCCGAGATGTTTCCAGGCCCGCTGGGCGTCTCGCTCATAGGCAAGGCCCTGACCGATGGCCTCTGGGCGCTGGAAACCCACGATATCCGCGAGCACGGCATCGGCCGCCACAGGACCGTTGACGACACGCCCTCGGGTGGCGGCCCCGGCATGGTGATGCGCGCCGATGTGGCCGCCGCCGCCATCGATGCGGTGCGGAGAACCGATGGGGCCCCGCGCCCTCTGATCTATCTCACTCCGCGCGGCAAGCCACTGACCCAGCTTCGGGTGAAGGAACTTGTCCATGGCCCCGGAATCCTCCTCTTCTGCGGCCGCTTCGAAGGGCTGGATGAGCGGGTGATCGCTGCCCGAGGCATGGAAGAGATTTCGCTCGGCGATTTCATTCTGGCGGGGGGCGAAATCGCCGCCATGGCGCTGATCGAGGCCTGCGTCAGGCTGCTGCCCGGCGTGATGGGCGCGCAAGCGTCCCTGTTCGAGGAAAGCTTCGAGAATCTCCTGCTCGAATACCCACATTATACCAGGCCGCAAAGCTTTGAAGGCATGGAGATTCCCGCCATTCTCACGGGCGGCAACCATGGCGATATCGCGCGCTGGCGGGAAACCCAGGCGCAAGACTCGACCAAGACGCGCCGGCCCGATCTCTGGACCCTCTATGAAAAGCGTTCCCGATCCGCTAGAAGGCCCGCCTCTTCAGACCTTGGTTCCGCCAAGACCCGGCGGAAGGACGTGAAAAATGAACCTGATCCAGACGCTTGAACGCGAACAGATGGATGCGTCCAGGGGCGGCAGGAAACTGCCCGTCTTCCGGCCCGGAGACACGCTGAAGGTCAACGTCAAGGTCGTGGACGTGTCCTTCGACGAGAAGTCCAAACAGCAAAAGACGCGCGAGCGTCTTCAGGCCTTCGAGGGTGTCTGTATTGCCAGATCCGGCGCGGGGCTGAACGAGAGCTTTACGGTGCGAAAGATCTCTTATGGCGAGGGGGTGGAGCGGGTGTTCCCGGTCTACAGCCCGTTGGTGGATTCGGTCGAGGTGATCCGCCACGGCAAGGTACGGCGCGCCAAGCTCTATTATTTGCGCGGCCGCCGCGGCAAATCGGCCCGCATCGCCGAACGCCAGCGTGGAGCCGCGGAAATCGAAGCCGCGGGCCCGGTAGGCACCGGCAAAAGCTAGGGTTCCTTAACCAAAACCTCGCTTAGTCTCTTCCTATGATGATGGCGCGAGTCGCGGGATTCCGCGGCCGCGAATTTTTCCAGGGTAGGGTAGGGCCATGAGCCCGTCTAACAGACACGTCATTCCCGATCAGGTGCTGAGCTCCCCGGAACCTCTGGCGGAAGCGGCACCGTTGGCTGTGGTGCCCGCAACCCCATTCGCCTTCATCCGGTTCCTGATCAAGAGCCACTTCCGTTGGCAGATCATTGCCCTGGTCGGGCTCGCGGGCTCGGCCACTTCGATCGAAGCGTTCGGTCCCTACGCGCTTTCGCACCTGATCAATGCGATCACCGCCGCGGTTGCGGCGCATGACAGTTTTGCCGTCGCGATCCTTCCCTGGATGGCACTGCTCGCCGCGATCTGGCTCGGCTCGACCCTGGCTTACCGTTCCTATGAGGCGGTGGACGTCGTCACCAGTCCGCGCATGCGCGCGCTCGCGCAGAAATATCTCTTCACCTATCTGATGGGCCACAGCCCGCGTTATTTTCAGGAGAATTTCGCGGGCAAGCTCGGCCAGAAAGTGAAACAGGCGGGCCAGGCGGCGATCGGAGTCGTTCAAATCCTTGCCTTCGAAATGGTGCGCGTCGCCATGCTGATGCTGGTCGGCGGCGTGCTCATGTTCTACGCGCACGCGACTTACGCTCTCGTGCTGGCGGTCTGGGCGGCAGTCTATCTGGCCATCGTCATCGCGCTGGCGCGGCGCTGTGTGGTGTTGTCCAAAGCGCTGTCGAACGAGATTTCCACCTCCACGGGGCGGCTGATCGACGCCATCGCCAATGCCGACCTGGTGCGTGCTTTCGCCAAGGCCGGTTATGAACGGCGTTTCATCTCGCATTTCCTGGCCGATGAGATGAACGCATCGCGGCGGCTACGCAGCTTCCTCATCCTGATGCGCAGCTTCATGTCCGTGGCTACTCTGGCGCTGCTCTTGGGGCTTGTCGCTCTTGCGGGATCCGATGCGCTTTCGGGTGCGATCTCGGTCGGCGCCTTTGCCATGATCTTCTTTTTGGCCAATCAGATTATCCGCAGCGTGCAGGAGCTTTCCTACCGCATGCTCGATTATTTCGAGCAATTGGGCACGTTGGCCGAGGCGCTGGAACTGGTGAGCCAGGCGCATGAGATCGTGGACGCGCCCGGCGCCAAACCGCTTGCCCTGCATGCCGGAGCAATCCGTTTCGAGCACGTCCGCTTCGCCCATCCCGACGGGCTACAAGTGTTCGAGGATCTGAATCTGACGATACGGCCGGGCGAAAAAGTCGGCCTCGTGGGGCCGTCGGGCGCGGGAAAATCGACCCTGGTGAAGCTCTTACGCCGCCAATTCGAGCCGCAGGCCGGGCGCATCCTGATCGATGGCCAGGACATCGCGCATATCGTTTGGGATTCGCTCAACGAAGCCATCGCCGAAGTGCCCCAAGTGGCGGGCGTCTTCCATCGCGCGGTCCGCGACAATATCCGCTACGCCAAACCCGACGCCGCGGAAGCTGAAGTGATGCGTGCGGCATCGGAAGCCTTCGCGCATGATTTCATCCTGGGCCGGGCCAGCGGCTACGACACCATCGTCGGCGAGCAGGGGATCAAGCTCTCGGGCGGCGAGCGCCAGCGCGTGGCGATTGCGCGGGCGCTCGTGAAGGATGCGCGCATCCTGGTACTGGACGAAGCGACCTCCTCGCTGGATTCCGAATCCGAGCATTTGATACAGGAAGCGTTGTGGACCCTTATGCAGGGCCGCACGGTCATTGCCATCGCGCATCGCCTGTCGACCATCGCGGGCATGGACCGCATCCTCTATCTGGAAGCGGGCCGTATCGTCGAGGAAGGGCCGCACCGCGAGCTCCTGGCCAAGGGCGGCGCTTATGCACGGCTGTGGAACCGCCAGATGGGCGGCTTCATCAACGCAGCCTAGCGCCTTGCCTGGATTGTCTCTCCACGCTAGGAACCCCGCGGCTTTGGCCTTCACAGGAGTCCCCCATGTCCCGCAACAAAATCGCGCTGATCGGCGGCGGCCAGATCGGCGGCACGCTGGCGCATCTGATCGGCTTGAAACAGCTCGGCGACGTCGTGCTCTTCGACATCGTGGAAGGGCTCCCCCAGGGCAAGACGCTCGATATCGCCCAATCGGCGCCCGTCGAAGGCTTCGATGCCAAATTCAAGGGCACCAATTCCTATGCCGACATTGCGGGCTCGGACGTGGTCATCGTCACCGCGGGCGTGCCACGCAAGCCTGGCATGAGCCGCGATGATCTGCTCGGCATCAATCTCAAAGTCATGAGCGCAGTGGGCGAGGGCATCCGCAATTACGCGCCATCCGCTTTCATCATCTGCATCACCAATCCGCTGGACGCGATGGTGTGGGCGCTGCGTCAGTTCTGCGGTCTGCCGCATCACATGGTCGTCGGGATGGCCGGGGTCCTCGATTCGGCGCGGCTGCGCCATTTTCTCGCCGAGGAGCTGAAAGTCTCGGTGCAGGACGTGTCGGCCTTTGTGCTCGGCGGCCACGGCGACACCATGGTGCCGATGCCGCGCTTCTCGACCGTCTCGGGCATTCCCCTTCCAGAGCTCGTCAAGATGGGCTGGATCACGCAACAGCGCCTCGATCAGATCACCCAACGCACGCGCGATGGCGGGGCGGAGATCGTCGGCCTCTTGAAGACCGGCTCGGCCTTTTATGCTCCTGCTTCTTCGGCGATCGCCATGGCGGAATCCTATTTGCGCGACAGCAAGCGCGTGCTCCCCTGCGCGGCCTATGTCGACGGCAAATATGGCTTGAAGGATCTCTATTGCGGCGTGCCGGTCGTCATCGGTTCGGGCGGCGTGGAACGCATCGTCGAGCTCGCCCTCACGCAAGAAGAACGCGCGCAATTCGACAAATCGGTGGATTCGGTGAAAGGGCTCATCGAAGCCTGCCGGAAGCTCGAGCCGAGGCTCGGCTGACGCGGCGCGTCATGATGCGAACTGTTGCGCTGCTTTTCCTCCTCGCCCTTTGGCCGGTCGCCGCCGATGCCGCGCCGACCCCGTTGGCGGCCACATTGCGCGTCACCATCGACGGCGTCACAGCGTCGGGCGGCACATTGCGCGTTGGCCTCTATGACGAGGCGACCTATCCGGCCATTCCCGACACGGCTCTGTTCAAGCGCGAGATTCCCAAGATCGCCGGGAGCGTTGTGGTCACTTTTGACCGCCTTCCGCCCGGCACCTATGCGGTGAAGGTCCTGCAGGATGTGAACAATAACGGCAAAGCCGATCCCGGCGAGCCCAAAGGCACATCCAATGGCGCAAATGCCGACGATTTCGATGGTGCCGCGATCGTGCTCGAGCCAGGCGTCAACAGCGCGGCGGTTCATTTACGCTGATTTTTGCAAGGGTTGCGTAGGCGAGCCGACGCGCCTATTTTCCGGCGCCTCGAGGTGATCCGAGCCTCGTGCCGCTTTAGCTCAGCCGGTAGAGCACATCATTCGTAATGATGGGGTCGCGTGTTCGAGTCACGCAAGCGGCACCAATGGTTTCGAAAGTAAGGATCGGGATGGGGACCCTTGAATCTTTTTTTGTCGGTCTTCGGTCTCACGGGGCGAACGGTTTTTTTCATCATCGTCTTGGCGCTCGGATGGGCTGCACCTGTACTGCTTCGGCGTATCTATCGCTTGATCGAGCGCCCCTTTATTGGGATTCCGATCTATCTCGC